>JAVBSN010000029.1:0-34279 GCA_031547045.1 Lachnospiraceae bacterium | reverse complement strand
GGAAATGGAACTGGAGGTGGCTGGAATAAGGGAAGTGATTCTGGCTATGAAAAAAATAGTGAAAATTATAATGGTATAGTATCTATTCCTAATAATGGTTTTGGAGATGATGAGAATCTAACAGGAATGGCAAATGGAAATGACACAGGAATAACAACTAACTCAAGAGATGGGCTTGCATGGTCAGGAAATAGAGTAAGTTATGAACAAGTAATTGGTAATTATACTAATAGTGCATATGAAAGAATTAACAATAGCAGTTATCCAAGTGGAGTAAGAGATACTATAAAAAATTATTTTGAAGATTTAAATAGATAGAAGGTATGGAGGAAAATATGGTAGATAATGGACAACAGTTACAGGATATAGTTAATAAAGTGGTTGCATGTGAGCAAGAAATTGGGAAAGCAATTATAGGTCAAAAAGATATAGTAAGACAGGTGTTACTTGCTGTATTATCGGATGGAAATGTATTGCTAGAGGGCGTTCCAGGATTAGGAAAAACTCAATTAGTAAAGACAATTTCTAAAGTGTTATCAATTAGTTTTTCAAGAATACAATTCACACCAGATCTAATGCCAGCAGATGTAACAGGTACTAATCTTATTATTAAAGAACAAGATAAGAATACATTTCAATTTCAACCAGGACCAGTATTTGCAAATATGGTATTAGCTGATGAAATTAACCGTGCAACACCAAAAACACAATCAGCCATGCTTGAAGCAATGCAAGAAAAGACAGTAACAGTGGGAAATACTACATATGAATTACCAAAACCATATATGGTATTAGCAACACAAAACCCTATAGAAAATGAGGGAACATATCCTCTTCCAGAAGCACAATTAGACAGATTTATGTTTAAACTTAAAGTTGAATTTCCTACAAGGGATGAACTTAAAGAAATAGTAAATCTAACAGTAGCCAATGAAGAAGTAGAAGTATTACCAGTAATAAAAGGTGAAGAAATAATATATATGAGACAGCTTATTAATGAAATGCCTGTAGCTGATGCAGTAATGAACTATGCTATGGATGTGGTAGTCGCAACACATAGTTCTAGTAATGAAGCTCCAGAAATTACTAAGAAATATGTAGCTAATGGAGCAAGTCCTCGTGCCGCACAAGCAATTATTAAAACAGCTAAAGCAAGAGCATTAATGGAAGGTAGATTAAATGTAGCTTTTGAAGACATAGACTATGTTGCATATCCAGCATTAAGACATAGAATTATAACTAATTTTGAGGCTCTATCAGATGGTATTGATGCAGATAATATAATTGGAAATATAATAAAAGAAGTAAAATCAAGACAGGTGTAATATATGGAGCAAACAATATTTGATACAGAATTTTTTGAAAAACTAAATACATTAAAATTAAGTATCAATATGAGGCTTAACAAAGGTATGAGTGGTGGTAGAAAATCTAGTGCTAAGGGTACTTCTGTGGAATTTTCTGATTTTAGAGAATATGTCTTAGGTGATGATGTAAGAAGAATAGATTGGAATGCTTATGGAAGAATGGACAAGCTATATATTAAGCAGTTCATGGAAGAAAAAGAAGGTGTATTTAATATATTTGTAGATACTAGCAAATCTATGGAATATGGAGAAATAAAAAAATCTTACAGGGCATTACAATTGGCTGGAGCATTATCATATATTATACTTAATAATTTGGATAGAGTATATGTTACTCAAGTAAAGGACAGTGGTTTAACTGTTGGTAAGGGAGTAACAGGAAGAAGTTCCTATAAGAAAGTAATGAGGGAATTAGAAAGTATTAGATTTGATGGAGAAACTACTCTTAGTAAAGCTATAAAATCACGAGATATTACTAAAAGAGGAGTGTCTATAATTATTAGTGACTTTCTTGATCCTAATGGAGTAGAAGACGCTATTAAATATTTACTTTATAAAAAACAAGAAATTATATTAATTCAAGTATTAGCAAGAGAAGAAGTAGATATTGATGTAGAAGGAACTGTTAATTTGCAGGATATGGAAACTGGAGAAGAGATGAAGATAACAGTTACCAAACAAGTGATTGATAGTTATAACAAGGAATTACAAGGGCTTAATAATAGACTAAATATGTTGTCTAGAAAATATAATATGATTTATTTATCAACCGTTTCAGATGAATCTTTTGATAAAGTTTTATTTGAGGGATTTAAAAATACAGGAGTTTTATTATGACATTTAGTTCAATATTGCCGATTCTTTTAATTATACTAGTTCCCATAATTATAATATTGTATATGTTAAAACAAAAGGCTACAGACCATACATTTTCTTCAATAATGTTATGGAGGGAAGTATATAGAAATATAGAGGCTACTAAGCCGTGGGAAAAGCTTAAAAATAATTTGTTAATGTATTTACAGATACTAACAGTTATTGGTCTTATTTTCGCGCTTATGGGGCCTTATTTAAAATCTGGTGGAAATAGTTATAGTAATGTATTAATAGTAATAGATAGTAGTGGAAGTATGAATTATAGCTATAACAAAGACAAAACTAGGTTTGATGAAGAAATTAATAGGGCTATAGATTATGTGAATAGTTTAGATGATACGGCTTCTGTAACAGTTGTTACAGTTGATAAAGAATCTAAATTACTATTTAGTGGTATTACAGATAAGAGTGAAATAAATAATAAAATTAATAATATTAAAGTAACAGAACTTGCAGGAAATCTTAATAATGGAATAAGTATGATTGATTCTATTGTAAAGCAATGGGAAAGTTATGAGATTGTAATGTTTACTGATACAGCAGTAGAATTAGGAGAAATAGAAGCCAAAGTAGTTAATTTGTATTCAGAAGGAAATAACGCATCCCTTGATTATGTTAGTTATGGATATGAGGAGGATGCATTAGTAGTATTAACTAAAGTAACTAATTATGGAAATGAAGCCTTAGTTTCAGATATTAACTTATATGGAGATGGTACATTACTAGCAGTAGAACCGGTAATTGTAGCATCAGGAGATTCAGCAATTGTATATTTTAAGAGTGTTAACTTTGAAGGCAAGTGCCTGAAAGCAGAAATAAATAATACTGATAGTTTAATGTCGGATAATTATGCTTATACAGTTATGGGAAAACAAGGAATAACATCAGTATTAATTGTATCAGAATCTAATATTTTTCTAGAAAAGGCAGCAGGTTCATTGTCTAATGTAGAGGTATATAAGACCACAGATAGTAATGTGGTAGGTGATAGTACACCTTTTGATATATATATTTTTGATGGAATAATTCCTAATGATTTACCTTCTTCCAATATAATATTTATAAACTCTGATTCAAATCAATATGTAGAATTAGATGGTAATATAGAGGGTTCTATGTTGACATTCAGAAATAGTGATGTAACTACCTACTTAGAAGGATTTAGTTTTGGTGTAAACAGTGGAAAAGCTATGAAAATACCTGAATGGGGTACTAGTTATCTAGAATTAGATGATAAATGTATAGGATATTATGGACAAGTAGATGGGAGAAAAGTAGCTACATTAGGGTTTGATATACATAGTACAGATTTGGCATTAAAGCCTGAATTTCCTATACTTATGGCAAATTTAATAGGCTATATGTCAAATAATGAACTAGTAGTAAATGATAGTATTTTAACAGGTGATAATATTAGTTTTAACTCTGATATAAATGGTGGAAATATAATTGTTGAAGATTGCTTAGGTAATATGGAAACATTGGATGTTAACGGAGTATTATCATATGGAAATACAGATTACTCGGGAATATATAAGGCTACTCAAATAGTAGGAGCAGAATTAAAGGAAAGTTATGTAGCAGTTAACTTTCCAGTAGGTGAAGAATCAAATGTTATAGAAGCAGATGAAATAGAGGGTAGTACAGTAGGGGAAGATATAAAACCTAGTGGTGGAAGAGAATTAAGTACAGCAATAATAATATGTTTATTGATACTATTAACCATTGAATGGATTGTATATGTAAAACAGAGGTGATAAGAATATGAATATTGAAATAGCAAGACCTATATTGCTTATACTTATACCTTTGTTTATATTTGGGTATATATATTCAGCAAAATTTTTAAGGATTAAAAATAAAGGAAGAAAAATAAGTTATATTACATTAAGAATAATTGTGGTTACATTGTTGGTATTGGCTTTAAGTGGTGTAAGTATTAAATGGTCAAGTGATAAGGTTACTACAATATTTTTGGTGGATTTATCTGATAGTAACGTTAATAATGTAGAATCAATTGAAGAATATTTGAGAAATGTAATTAAAGATGTTCCAGATAAAAATAGTGTTGGTATTATTACATTTGGTGCAGATTCTACTATAGAACAATTTGTCACAGAAAAGCAAATATTTGATACAGTAACAACAAAGCCTACAAGTACAGCAACAAACATTGAGCAAGCAATTAATACTGGATTAACAATGTATCCAGATGGTGTTGCAAAACAAATGGTTCTTATAACCGATGGAGCTCAAAATACTGGTGATGTTACAAGTATGGCAAGTGCTATAATTGCAGCCAATGTGACATTTAAAACAATTAAGTTAGAAGAAAGCTTTGGAAATGAGGTATATGTAAACGACGTAACATTGCCTAACAATTTACATGTAGGAGATAGTTTTTCAGTAACAGCAAGCATAAAAAGTAATGTTTCAACTAGTGCTATTGTATCCTTATATTCAGGAAGAACATTAAAAGATCAAAAAAGTGTACAGATTGAAGTTGGAGATAATAAGTTTGTATTTAATGATATAGCAGATGAAAATGGAATACGAAGTTACAGAGTAGTGGTGGAGGCTGTAGATGATACAATAGGAGTTAATAATGAATATAGTGCTTTTACACAAATTGATACACCTGTTAGGGTTCTAGTAATTGAAGGACAACCTGACCAAGGAAATGAATTTGCAAGTATGTTAGATGCATTGGGTATGAATTATGATAAAGTCACAACATCAGGCGTACCAAATAATATGGCAGACCTTAATGAATATGATGTAGTGGTTACAATTGATGTTTATTATAGTGATTTGAAAAAGGGATTTGCTAAAAATCTTCAATCTTTCGTAAAAGATTATGCAGGTGGATATATTTGCATAGGTGGAGAAAATAGTTATGCATTAGGCGGATATAGAGATACAGAATTAGAGGAAGTATTACCTGTAAACATGGATTTGGAAGGTGAGAAAGAGATTCCTAAAATGGCAATGGTAATGGTTATTGACCATTCAGGAAGTATGACATCACCTTCATCAGAAAATTCACAAGTTACAGGCTTGGATTTGGCTAAACAGGCAGCCATAGCAGGTGTGTATAATTTAAGACCTACAGATGAGTGTGGTGTATTAGCTTTTGATGATGGATATACATGGACAGTACCTATAAAATATGCTGATGATATTGATGGAATATCAGAAAGTATAGCAACAATAGGTTATGGTGGAGGAACAAGTATATATCCAGCTATTGAAGAAGCAGCAGAGAAATTAGCCGAGTCAGACGCTCAGATTAAACATATTATATTACTTACAGATGGACAAGATGAGTATGATAACTATGATAAGGTAATAAATTATATAAATTATAAGGGTATAAGTTTATCAAGTGTAGCAGTAGGTTCTGATGCAAATACTAAACTTTTAGAAAAATTAGCTGAAGATTGTGAAGGTCGTTATTATTTTACTGATGTGAATAATAGTATTCCTAGAATATTTGCACAAGAAGTGTTTTTATCAGTAAAAAGTTATTTGATTAATGAAGATTTTACACCGATAATAACTAATCATTCAGAGATTATTAATGAGGTATTAGCAGAAGGCTATCCTATGTTAAGGGGATATGTATCAACAACACCTAAAGCTACAGCTACAGTTATACTAGAATCCCATAAAGGGGATCCAATACTTACAACGTGGCAATACGGAATAGGTAAATCTATGGCATGGACAAGTGATGGTGAAAATAAATGGTCAGGGCAATGGGCAGCATGGGAAAATTATAGTGCCTTTTGGAAAAATGCAATAGATTATGTAACAACAGATACATCATTAGGTGATGACACATTGAATATTGTAAACAATGGAAATTCGGCAACTATAACATATGGAACAAATGAGTATAGTACAGATACTATAATAAGGGGAATATGTACAAGTGAAAATGGCGAGGTAACAGAAATAACTTTAGATCCAATTGCACCAGGAAAGTTCCAAAAGAATATAGCTTTAGATGATCTAGGAATATATAGTATCAGTCTTGTTAATAGTAGTGGAGAATCAGTAGTAAAGAGTATAAATACAGCTACAGCTATGCAATATTCACCAGAATATAGATTTAATCCAGATAATACTTTGATTGATAGTTTTACAAAAAGTGTTAACGGTTCAATAATTTCTATGGAAGATGAGATTTTTGGAGAAAAATTAGAAAATGTAAAAGCAAGAATGAATCTATTATATATATTGATTTTATTAGCATTATTATTATTTATGGTAGATATTGTGTCTAGACGATTCCAGCTTGATTATGCTAAAAATATAAGTAAGCATATAAATAAACAAGTTAAAGAAAAAGCTATAAAGAAAGAAAAGAATACAAATAATAAACAAATTGAAAATATAGTAGACAATACCGTTTTAAAACAATCAGATGTGGTGAAAGAAAAACAGCCGCAATCAGTCAATGTAGAACAGGTTAATACTGTGAAAGAAGAAAAGAAAAAAGTAAAAGTTAAAGCTGAGAAACCAGAGAAAACTAAAAAGCAATCAAAGAAAAAAGAAAATGTACCACAGACAATTGATACAGCAGCTCTTTTGAAGAAGAAAAATGATAGATAGGAGACTAACTATGGCTAATAAAGCAGGAGTTTATGAAGCGACAAAAAAAGATGGAACCGTATATTATAGAGCTTCAATTACTTTTAAAAATAAGCATATTAGTCTAGGCAGTTTTCCTAAAGAAAATCAAGCCAATAAAGCGTATTTACAGGCTATAGATATAGTAAGAAATAATAAGTATACTATAGAAGATTATAAGAAAAAAATAATTTTTAGCCTAGAAAAATTCATAGTGTTAGTTAATTTTAGAGATACAGGGATATATTTCAAAAATCCTATATATTTAAGAAATAAATATTTTGAATATTATCTTGATAGAGACACTGTATTGAAATTTGATAGGGAAGATTTATTTTTCTATGGCACTCATAAAATACAGACAAGAGGGGGGTATATGTTTGTCTGTGATTATGGTAGTCAATATAGTATATTAAGTAGATATGGTATAAAGAATTTAGTGTAAAAGGTAAAGATTATATATTTACAAATGGTGATGAATTTGATTATAGATATGAAAATATTAAAGTCATAAATAACTACAGGGGAGTTCAAGTAATCACTAAAAACAGGAAAAAATTATACGAAACTCAGATACATATAAAGGGAAATTATATAGTGGGGAGATATGATAATCAAATAGATGCAGCAATAGCATATAATAAAGCTGCAGACCTACTTGAAAGTCTTGAAAAACCTAAGAAATATATAAAGAATTATATTGAAGATATTAACAATATTGAGTATGCTAAAAGGTACAATATTGTCAAAATTTCGGATAAAATAAGATATATTCAGTAATGATGTAAAAATATAATTATCAAAAAAACTTGACGTTTCTATGACATAAATATATACTAAGTGTTACACAAGGCGTAACAGTTTTGTAATATTTGAATTAAGAGAGGACGTAACATGAATATATTTTCTGAAACGTTTCAACTACTTAAAGAGAAGATGAATAAGGTTACAGTAAGAATAATATTAGGTCTAATTGTAATGATGGCATCAGCTTTTGCAACTGTTATTATTGCTGATCGTATTAGTGATAATGAAACAAATACAAAGGTATTAACAGTTGCAGGTCTTAATAGTGAAGGTGCGTACACCCAGATGTTAGGTGAATTAGGAGCATCAAAGATTAACTATAAAGATCTTGAGATGAAGAAACAAGAGGAAGAAGAACTATCTAGATTAGAGAAGGCAGATAAGAAGGTTGATACCTTAGCAGTTGCATCAGTTCAAGCAGCAAGAGATATGGCAGCAGAAGAAGCTTTGGATTTTGTTGCTAGTAGAACAGTAGAGAAGATAGAGGCTGATAATAAAGCGGCGGCAAGAGCTTTAGAAGAAGAGAGAGCCGCACAGAGGTTAAGGGATGCTAATGCAGCTAATGCAGCTTCACAAGCAAATTTATATGCAGAGGGATATGATCCACTAACAGCATCACAAAATAATAATGCTGGTAATGGAGGAATAACATATACTTTAACAGGATATTGTCCATGTTCTAAATGCTGTGGAAAATATAGTAATCCATCTAATCCAACAACAGCAAGTGGAACAACAGCAACAGCAGGACGTACAATAGCAGCAGATACTAAGATATATCCATTTGGTACACAAATAAGTATTAATGGAAATGTATATACAGTTGAAGATACAGGAAGTGGAGTTAATGGGTATCATTTTGATATATATTTTAATACCCATGATGAAGCACTTCAATTTGGTAGACGATATACAACTAATGTAGTCAGATTAAACTAGATAGATATACATAAAAAGCAACCTTGAGCAAGTAAAGCTTAAGGTTGCTTTTTGATATTGTAAATGTTATAATACGCCTTGAAATATAAAGAATATAGAAAATTAACATATATATTTATGAAAAGAGGTAGAAAGATGTCAGTTACTTATAATAGTACAAGAAACGCTAACGAAACAGCAACAGCTTCAGAAGCTATATTAAAAGGATTAGCTGAAAATGGTGGTTTATTTGTACCAGATAATATTCCAGCATTAGATGTTAACTTAGCTGAATTATCAAAGATGAGCTACCAAGAAGTAGCATATGAAGTAATGAAGTTAATGCTTACAGATTTTACAGAAGAAGAGTTAAAGCATTGTATTAATAGTGCTTACGATAAAAAGTTTGATACACCAGAGATAGCACCACTTGTTAAGAAAGCAGGTGCTTACTATTTAGAGTTATTTCATGGTTCAACAATAGCATTTAAAGATATGGCATTATCCATTTTACCATATTTATTAGTAACATCAGCAAAGAAGAATAACGTAAAGAATGACATTGTAATATTAACAGCAACATCTGGAGATACAGGAAAAGCTGCTTTAGCAGGATTTGCTGATGTACCAGGAACTAAGATAATTGTATTCTACCCTAAGAATGGTGTTAGTCCAATTCAAGAGAAACAAATGGTTACTCAAGAAGGAGATAATGCTTATGTAGTAGGTATCACTGGTAATTTTGATGATGCTCAAACAGGCGTTAAAAATATGTTTAATGATAAAGACTTAGCAAATGTAATGGATAATGCAGGTTATCAATTCTCATCAGCTAACTCTATCAATATAGGAAGATTAGTACCACAGATGGTATACTATGTATACGCATATTCAAGATTAGTTGCTAATGGAGACATTAATGTTGGTGATAAGATTAATGTCGTTGTTCCAACTGGAAACTTTGGAAACATATTAGCAGCGTATTATGCAAAAGAGATGGGTCTTCCAATTGCTAAGTTTATCTGTGCTTCAAATGATAACAAAGTATTATATGATTTCTTTGAGACAGGTAGTTACAATAGAAACAGAGACTTTATATTAACAACATCTCCATCTATGGATATATTAATATCAAGTAATCTAGAAAGACTTATCTACAAAGTGGCAGGAAATGATGCTAATAAAAATGCAGAGCTTATGTCATTATTAAATGGTAGTGGTGAATATACAATTACTGATGATATGAAAGCTAATTTAGCAGAATTTTATGGTAACTATGCAAGCGAGACGGAGACAGCAGCTACAATTAAGAAGTTATATGAGTCTGATAATTATATTATGGATACTCATACAGCAGTTGCGGCAGCAGTATATGATAAATATGTAGCGGAAACTAATGACACTACACCAACAGTTATAGCTTCAACAGCAAGTCCTTACAAATTTACAAGAAGTGTAATGAATTCTATTGATGAAGCATACGATGCAAAAACTGACTTTGAATTAGTAGATGAATTATGTAAGCTATCAGGAGTAGCTATACCTAAGGATATTGAAGATATAAGAAGTGCTCCAGTATTACATGATACATTATGTGAATCTGAGAAAATGTTAGATACAGTTAAAGATATACTTGGATTATAATAAGTTATGTTTATTATATAAAATAACCGACAGTTCATTTGTACCATCCTGTCGTTAAACAAAACTAGGACAGCCAATAATACTTGTTTAATTAATCAACATTGATTAGTTGATATTGATATGCATAATTAGCATATGTATTATATTAAGTGATTATAAGGCTGCAGGTACATTACCTGTAGTCTTTTTTATATATAATAGGAATATAAAGAAACAGTGCTCAGCGCGATGATTCCACGAGGGGGGAATCATTATTATTAGGGAAAGAGGATAGATTATGTATAAACTTAAAACAGAAGCGTCATTTGACAGTGCCCACTTTTTAGCAGGTTATGAAGGAAAATGTAGCAACATACATGGACATAGGTGGATAATTGAAGTTGAAGTATATAGGGATACTTTAGAAGAAGAAGGACAAACTAGAGGAATGATAGTTGATTTTGGAACACTTAAAAAAGATGTTCGTGATTTAGCAGAAAGTCTAGATCATTCTTTAATAATAGAAAAGGGCAGTATGAGAGAACTTACTCTTAATGCACTAAAAGAAGATGGATATAATATAATAGAATTTGATTTTAGACCAACAGCCGAGAATTTTTCTAAATACATATTTGATGAAATGAAAGGTAAAGGCTATTTAGTAGGTAGAGCAACTGTATATGAAACACCTACAAATTGTGCTACTTATGAGGAATAGAATATGGGAAAATATAAAATAGCAGAGAAGTTTGTAAGTATTAATGGTGAAGGAAGAAAAGCTGGACAGTTATCTACATTTATAAGATTTGTTGGCTGTAACCTTAATTGTGAATATTGTGATACAAAATGGGCAAATGAAACCAAAGCACCATATGAAATTATGAGTGAAGAAGAAATATATGAATATATTGTTGAAGCAGGTGTAGAAAATGTTACCATTACTGGTGGAGAACCTTTAATACAAGAAAATATATTAAGATTATTAAAATTGTTATCTAAAGATAATAATCTGTATATAGAGATAGAGACAAATGGTAGTGTATGTATTGAACCTTATGTAAACCTATCTGAAAGATTAACATTTACACTAGATTACAAATTATCAGCTAGTAAAATGGAAGATAGGATGATATTTGATAATTATAGATTACTTAGAAAATATGATACAGTAAAATTTGTTGTGGCAAATGAATATGACTTGAATAAAACAAGAGAAATAATAGATAAATATTTATTAGATATAGGATGTGGAATATATATAAGTCCAGTGTTTGGAGAAATAGAGCCATCGGATATAGTTGAATATATGGTTAATAACAAAATGAACAAGGTAAATGCTCAATTACAGCTTCATAAATTTATATGGGATGCTGATAAAAGAGGGGTATAGGTATAGAAAGAGGAAATGTTATGGCAATAGATAGACAAGCAATAAAAGAACATATAAGAGGAATACTAATTGCTTTAGGTGATGATCCTGATAGAGAAGGTATAGTAGATACTCCAGATAGAGTTGCAAAAATGTATGAAGAAGTATTTGAAGGAATGAATTATACTAATGATGAAATAGCAGATATGTTTAACAAAAGCTTTGAAGTGGAGAAATCAGAAGCTAAGGACATGGTTATTGTTAAAGACATAGAAGTATTTAGCTACTGTGAACACCATTTAGCATTAATGTACAATATGAAAGTTACAGTTGCATATTTACCAAATGGAAGAGTAATTGGTTTAAGTAAGATTGCACGAATAGCAGATATGGTAGCCAAGAGATTACAACTTCAAGAAAGAATAGGAACAGATATAGCTTATATTATGCAAAAAGTAACATCATCTAAGGATGTAGCTGTTATTATTGAAGCAAGTCATAGCTGTATGACAGCAAGAGGAATTAAAAGACCAGGAGCGACAACGGTAACGACAACACTTAGAGGTCAGTTTGAGACGGATTCTGTGTTACAGAATAAGTTATTATTAATGAGTAAATAATTAAAACGTGTAATATAGATTAATATAAGGAATAGAGAAATTAGTATTAGAGATATAAGTAATGTGGAAATATTGATAGATGTTTAATAAGATTGGAGATATAATATGAAAAATAAAGATAAGGCAGTAGTAGTATTTAGTGGTGGGCAAGATAGCACAACATGTTTATTTTGGGCAATGAAAAGATACAAAGAAGTAATAGCCATTTCATTTGATTATAATCAAAGGCATAATGCAGAATTAGAATGTGCAACAAATATATGTAAAGAATACAATATTGAGCATCATATATTTGACTTATCATTACTTAATCAATTAGCACCAAACTCATTAACAAGAACAAATATAGAGGTTGATAGTGATGCTCCGGAAGAAGGAACACCAAATAGTTTTGTTGATGGAAGAAACATGGTTTTCTTAACATATGTAGCCATATTTGCAAAACAAAGAGGTATAAACGATATAGTAACAGGTGTATCACAAAGCGATTTTAGTGGATACCCAGATTGTAGAGATGTATTTATAAAATCACTTAATACAACATTAACACTTGCAATGGACTATGAATTCGATATACATACACCACTTATGTGGATAGATAAAGCAGAAACTTGGAAGATGGCTGATGATTTAGGACATCTAGAAGATATAAGGACAAAAACATTAACTTGTTATAATGGAGTATTAGGAGATGGATGCATGGATTGCCCATCTTGCAAACTTCGCAAGAAAGGTTATGACATATTTCTTGAAAAATATAAGAAGTAATAACATATGTATCTTAATTTTATGGAAAAATTTAGTCAAATTTAAGAATTTCTTTATTGTTTATTGGTAAAAATAAGTATATACTATGCATACTATAATATGAATAAATGGAAGTGGTATATATTTATGAAGGATTTGCTGTTTATTATTAACCCTAAAGCGGGTAGAACAACAATTAAAGGTAAATTATTTGATATAATAGAGATGCTTTCTAATGCAGGCTATACAGTTACAATATATCCTACAAAGGGGCCTGGCGATGCAATGCGTGTTGTTATGGACGAAGGAAGTAGTTATGACATGATTGTAGCCGCTGGTGGCGATGGAACATTAGATAATGTTGTAACTGGAATGGTACAAGGAAAGGTGAAAGTACCATTAGGATACATACCATCAGGAACGACTAATGATTTTGCCAAAAGTTTGGATATTCCAAGAGATCCTGTTATGGCAGTAGAACATATTTTAGAGGGAATACCATATCCGATTGATATAGGTTCCTTTAATGGAGATTATTTTGTATATGTAGCAGCCTTTGGAGCGTTTACAGAAGTATCGTATTCTACGCCACAAGTGTATAAGAATTATTTTGGACATGCAGCATATATTCTTGAGGGAATTAAGAGTTTAACTAGTATTAAGGGATATGAACTTACTATAGAAAGTGATGAAGAAGCTATAAAAGGAAACTTTATGTATGGGATGGTAACCAATTCTCTTTCAGTGGGTGGATTTAGAAACATTAATAACAAATATGTTGAGTTTGATGATGGACTTTTTGAAACATTATTTATTAGAACACCTAAGTCTCCTCTTGAGCTTCAAGCTATAATGAGTGCATTGTTACTAAATGAGATAAATGAAGATTATATGGTGTCATTTAAGACAGCAAAGATTAAAATATCTTGTGAGGAAGAAGTTTCATGGACTTTAGACGGTGAAGATGGTGGAGTTTGTCGGGAAGCAGAGATAGTTAATTATCAAAAACAGATAGAGATAATAACAAAATAGGGATATAGAAATATGAGCGTGGCTTGGGCCACGCTTTTTTGATGCTTAAAATATAAATATAAAACTACAAGGATCTATAAAGATAGATTTACAGTATTGGAAAGATATGCTATAATTTCAATATCTTGAAAATGTGGAATTTTGTAAAATTAGAACGTGAACAAAACAAATGTTTAAGGGGGTGTAGTTATGTTATTAGAAGCTAATAATAAAAGATTTAGACTATCAGGTGGTCTGATTGTCAAAAAAGTAGACAGTAACTATGAAAAAGTGAGAGCAGATATTATTATTAACAATAATATTATTGAAGAAATAATAGAGAATCCGAAAAGTTGTGATAGTGATATTACTGTAATAAAACTAGATGGAGAGGATATAATTCTTCCGGGATTAATAGACTTACATAATCATCATGATTATAATATGATGCCGTTATGGCCATTACCAAGTGAGTGCAATGGCAAGTATTGGGATATTCGTCATCAATGGAGAAATTGTGGTCAATATACTACTGATATTAAAGAATTTAGAACTTTTCTTGAAAACAAATGGAATGAAAATTTAAAAAGAGGAAGGACAAAAGTAGATTTTAATACAGCATTTCAATTTTTTTCAGAATTGCAGGCAGTAGCAGGAGGAACTACAGTTTTACAGGAACCTAACACAATTGTATACTCTGATCCAAGTAAAAAAGATTACATTGCCAATCACTTATTGCTTAGAAGTACAGGCGTGGCTGAAGATTTAGGCCTTGAAAGTCAGAAAGAGCTATTCAGTGTAATTGATTTTATGAAACCATTCTTGAACTCAGCGGGTAAAGTAGAGATACCCGCCGATCAAATTTATCCACATGTAGATACTAGCAAGTGGCCAGTTAGTACAACAAAAGACTTCGATGAATTTAAAAAAGTGTTAAGTAAAGAAAGTAAGAATCAACCAGCAGGATATTTGGTTCATTTAGCAGAAGGACGTACAGAAAGTCCGATTTCAAAAATGGATCCTTGCACAAATAAAGAATTCCAACTTTTCAAAACTGAATTAATGAAATATGATGCAGCAAGGGTAATAGAGATGAAGGTTTCTTTGATTCATGGTTGTGGAATAAGTTTATCGGGAGAACAACTAGAGGAAAATAAGAAGTTTTTATCAAAGTACGGGATTGGATTAATATGGTCACCCGTTTCAAATCTATTATTGTATGGTGTTACACCTGAGTTTTATAACAAGTTGTATACAATGGGAGTTACTATTTCGCTTGGATCAGATTGGGCACCTAGTGGTTCAAAACACGTATGGGATGAGGCGTATTTTGCCTATGACTATCTAAGAAATAGCAACAAAAGAGATGAATATTTATTGGATAAAATTTTGGATATGGTAACAGTAAATCCTGCTAAAACTATTGGAGCTAATAAATTAGGCGAAATTAAAGTAGGTTATTTTGCAGATTTTATGATACTTTCAAAAAAACGTACAAAGCAAAACTTAGATAGTAGCAAGTTAGATAGACTTTTTGAGTTCACTGATATAGATACAAAGGCTGTTATTATAAATGGTAATCTAATATATGGTGATGGCTATATGTTTGATGATTTTAAAATCAATAATATGGAGCATGCAGATATATCTAAGGATGGTATTGCGGCTAAGGGTAAGCATATAAGAATACCTATTGAGACAAAGATTAATTTTAATGAAGACCTAAAATTATTGGATGAAATATTTGCTAGCTATACAAGTAGTAAAACTAAAATGTATAGAAGCAAATTCTTATCTCAAAACGATAATAAGTATTTAAAGACAATTACGGAATTAAAGCAAAAGTTTTGTAGAGATAAATATACTCCTATATATAATCAAGATGATTTTATTAACATTAAAAATAATCCATCAGGATCGTATTTGTTAATGAATTCAATTACATTAGATGAAAAATATGTACAAAAAGCAGGTTATATAAGATTTGAAGGAATTTTAGATGGACAAGGTTATGAAATTAATGTTAAAAGCACATCTGTATTTTACACTATATCAGGAGAAGTAATGAATCTAAAACTAAATGGAACCATAAGTAATAGTAATGTAAGTGGTGTATTAGCTTCATACAATAGCGGTAAAATATTGAATTGTTCTAGTGAAGTAATAGTTAATGCTGGAGGTAGTTCTAGTTTTGGTGGATTTGTCTATGAAAATAGGGGCATTATATATAATTGTGTAAATAATGGTAATATTACAGCAGGTTTAGATGTGGGTGGTATATGTATGGCTAATATTGGTTCTGCAATTATTAGTAATTGTTCTAATAGAGGTAGTATAACAAGAATAAAGGTTCCACATCGCTTAACTTATAATGCAGGAGGGATATGTGCTGTTATAAAAGAAGGTGCAAAGGTTATCAATTGTTATAATACTGGAAATGTTATATCTCCAAATGAAGATGGTGGTGGAATTTGCGGAGGCATGTTTGGACCAGCAGAAATAAAAAATTGTTATAATGCAGGACGTGTAGCAGCAGAAAGAGCTGGTGGAATTGTAGGCTGGAGTGGCTGGAATATGCCAGAAAAATATTTGTCTAATTGTTATAATGTGGGAACTGTTGAATGCGAGATGATGGCTGCGGGAATATGTGCTCCGAGTTGGGTCTTATCAGTGAAAAATTGCTATAATGTTGGAGAAATTAAAGAATCAACAAGTGCATATTATAATGAATATATAGGAGAAATACTAGCTTCGGAAAATCTTAATATGATTGTACCTCCAAGAAGTTTTGTGGAAAATAGTTATTTTAATGATACTATAAGTAAAATACATAAAGCTATTGGTAAAGGTGGTATGCCACAACCAAGTGCTGCAAAAACAACACAGGAGATGATAACAGATGCCTTTGTAGAAAAACTTAATTCTGATACATTTATAAAACCTAGACATACAGACGGACAACACTATCCAGAACTAAAAGTATTTGCAGAAAGTAGTGATGCTATAGTTAGAGAGGATTCTAAGAAGAGTACAAGGGTTAAGTGATAAAGAGTATATATCATATCTGTATATTATTGTTAAAAACGAATAGATGTATGAAAAGCGTGGATTAAGCCACGCTTTTTTGATGTCGGAAAATAGATGTTGTTGTACGGGAACAACTTTACATTTAATGGTATATATAGTATTATATAAAAGTATGAAAATAATTATTTGCAGTATATAATAAGGGATTCGAAAGGATATTAAATATGAGTAAATATTTTGGGACAGATGGGTTCCGTGGAGAAGCAAATGTTGATTTAACAGTTGATCATGCATATAAGGTTGGAAGATATTTAGGATATTATTATGGACAGCAGAATTCAGAAGGAAGAGCAAGAGTAGTAATTGGTAAAGATACTAGACGTTCTAGTTATATGTTTGAGTATTCATTAGTTGCAGGACTTACGGCAAGTGGTGCAGATGTATGTCTAATGCATGTAACGCCTACACCAAGTATATCTTATATAACAAGAATAGATGAATTTGATTGTGGAATTATGATATCAGCAAGTCATAATCCTTTTTATGATAATGGAATTAAAATAATTAATGGTCAAGGATACAAATTAGAATCAGAAGTTGAAAATAAGATAGAAGCATATATTGATGGAGAAATAGAAGAGATTCCTTTAGCAAAGAGAGAAGCTATAGGAAGAACAACAGATTATTCGTCAGGACGTAATAGATATATTGGTTATTTAATGACTTTAGCAACACGTTCTTTTAAGAATATAAGAGTAGGATTAGATTGTTCTAATGGAGCAGCATCAACAGTTGCTAAATCAGTATTTGAAGCTTTGGGAGCAAAGGTATATGTAATAAATGATATGCCAGATGGAACTAATATTAATAATAATTGTGGTTCTACACATATAGAAGTATTACAGAAACATGTATTAGATAATCAATTAGATATTGGATTTGCTTATGATGGTGATGCAGATAGATGTCTTGCTGTTGATGAGAAAGGTCAAGAAATTGATGGCGATAAGATATTATATATGTGCGGAAGATATTTGTCAGATAGAGGTGAATTGGCTAATAATACAGTTGTTACAACAGTAATGTCTAATCTAGGATTATATAAAGCTTTTGATAAAAAGGGTGTAAAATATGAGAAGACAGCAGTTGGAGATAAATATGTATTTGAAAATATGATGGAGAATGGACATTCATTAGGTGGGGAGCAATCGGGACACATTATATTTAGTAAATACGCAACTACTGGTGATGGAATATTAACTTCTCTTAAGATAATGGAAGTAATGCTTGAAAGAAAGAGAAAGGTTTCAGAGTTATTTGCTAGCTTAGAAATTTTCCCACAGTTATTAGAAAATGTTCGTGTTGCAGATAAGCCAGCAGCAAGAGCAGACGAAGACGTTCAGGTAGCAGTTAAATCAGTAGAAGAAGAATTAGGAAATGATGGACGTATACTTTTACGTGAAAGTGGCACAGAGCCAGTAATTAGAGTAATGGTTGAGGCTAAAACAGATGAATTGTGTCAACAATATGTAAAGAGAGTAGTAGATGTACTTATAGCAAAAGGGCATGTAGTAAGCTCTAATTAAGGAGTAACCAAGTGAAGGATAAGATTAGAAAGCTGGAAACAAGTATAGTATTTATATTGAAAGCAACATTGTATATATCATTGTTGGTAGTATTTTTTGGCGTATTTTCTATTGAAAATTGGCAACTGCTTGTATTCTCAAGAACGGCCGCTATTACATTATCTACATTTGTTGTTGTTGGATTAATGCTTACAGTTATATATGGAAAATATGATATAGGTAAGAGAAAAAGTAAACCCATTATATATTCCTTATCATTAGCAATTATTATGACAGATTTGATTACTTATCTTCAATTGACAGTCATGAACGCTAATGCAGCAACTAATTATGCATTTAGATTTGATAATATAGGATTATTAATATTAATAATGTTAATACAGATTATTGTTATAACAATCTTTGCATATGGTGGAAATTATATATATTTTTGTATATATGACCCTGAAACATGTTGTATTATAACATCATCACAGCAAAGTCTTGATGAGGTTGTAAGAAGAATACGAAAATATAAGAAACAATATAGAATAAAATATATACTAGATTATAGGGATGAGAAAGCAAGAGATTTTATTTTGAAAAGTGACACTATATTTGTATATGATGTACCAGTTGAAGAGAGAACAGCAATAGTAGAGTTTTGTTATCAAAATATAAAAAATATATATTTTAATCCTGAAATGGCAGATGTGGTAGAATATAATTCAAATTATATTATATTAGATGATATGTCATTGCTAACTTCAGACTTCAAAGGACTTTCTCTTGAACAAAGATTTATAAAAAGAACTATGGATATTATTATAGGTCTTGTAGGTTTTATAGTATCCGTACCAGTTATGATTATTTGTGGTTTAGCAATAAAGATAGAAGATGGTGGAGCTATATTTTTCAAACAAAATAGAGCCACTAGGTACGGAAAGATATTTTCAGTATATAAACTTAGAACCATGAAAGAAGATGTGGAAAACTATTCTGAAGTGGAAGATGATGTTAGAGTTACTAATGTGGGAAAAATATTAAGAAAATATAGGCTTGATGAATTTCCACAATTTATAAATGTATTAAGAGGTGAAATGAGTATAGTAGGTCCTAGACCAGAGATGCTTACTAATATATTTATATATACAGAAGAATTGCCTGAATTTGAATATAGATTGAGAGTAAAGGCAGGACTTACTGGTTATGCACAAATTGCAGGAAAATATAGTACTTCGCCTAAGGACAAGCTTATATTAGATTTAATGTATATAGAAGATTATAGCTTATGGATGGATATAAAACTTATTTTCCAAACATTAATAGTATTATTGAAGAAGGATAGTACAGAAGCTTTTAAAGATAGTAAACAAGAATATACATTTACCCCTTATGAGTTAGAGGAATAATATGATAGAAATATTAATGGGCACTTTTAATGGAAGTGCCTTTTTAGAAGAACAACTTAATTCCATAATTAATCAAACATATTCAGATTGGATTCTTACTATTAGAGATGATGGCTCTTTAGATGGTACAGTTGATATAATTAATAAGTATGTAAACCAGTATCCAGAAAAGATAAATATTATTGTTGATGGTATTGCTACAGGTTCAGCTAAGAAGAATTTTATTAAACTGATAAAATGTGCAACTAAAGAATATGTAATGTTTTGTGACCAAGATGATATTTGGCTACCCAATAAGATAGAAGATACTTATAATGAGATGGTTAAGATAGAGAAGATAAAGAGTACAGATATTCCTATATTAATTCATACAGATTTAATTGTTGTAGATGAAGACTTGAATGTTATGGATAATTCATTTATAAATTATATGAATCTTCCCATTGAAAAAGGAATTAATGATGTTATTATACAAAATAGCATTACAGGCTGTACAGTTATGGTTAATACAAAGTTATTAGAAATATTAAAACATATAGATGAAGAATCTCCTATTTTAATGCATGATCACGTAGCTGCAATTATAGCTTCGGCATATGGAAGTTTACAATTTTTAAATAAAGGTACTATAAAATATAGACAGCATGATAAGAATTCAGTGGGGGCTAATAATGCAAGAAGTGTAAAATATAAGCTTGGTAGATATAGAAGAGGTAGAGAAGAATTTAGAAAAGATATGTTAAACTCTTATAAACAAGTTGAATATATATTATCAGTTTGTAATGAATTAAAATGTGATAAACAGGTTTTAGATATGTTAGGTAAGTATAGTGAATTAGATAAAGAAAATAAATTTAATAAGATAAAGTTTTATATTAAATATAAAGTATACAAAAAGGGAAATACTAGAAGAATAGTCCAATTCTTATGGACGTAGAGGTGTATAATATTATGAAAGTTAGCGGATGTATAGTGACATATAATTCTGGTGAAGATATTATAAAATGCATTAAATCAATATTGGAATATACAAAAGATATGGATTTCACTTTATATATATCAGATAATGCATCTACAGATAATACAGTAGAACTAATTAAACAAGAATTTAATAGCATAGAAATATTAGAAAATGATATAAATGGTGGTTATGGTTATGGACATAACAAAGTCATAGATATGATTGATTCAGATTACCATGTAGTGATTAATCCAGATATAGAGCTTAAGGAAAATGCAATATTAGGATTAATTGAATATTTGAAAAAAGAAAGTTCGGTAGGACTTGTTACTCCTAAAATATTAAATAGTGATGGAAGTGAGCAATATTTACCTAAACAGCATCCTAGATTCAAATATGTAGTGCTTAGCAAATTTCCAGGTTTAAGAAAATATAGAAAAGAATATACAATGCAAGATACAGAATTTCTAGTTCCTACTAAAGTTAAATTTTGTACAGGATGTTTCTTTGCATCACCTACAAAAATACTTAAAGAAGTTAAAGGATTTGATGATACATTTTATATGTATTTTGAAGACGCAGATCTTTCTAGAAGAATAGAAAAGGCAGGATATGATATAGTATTTAATCCAGAATATTCGGTTTGCCATGATTGGCATAGAGAGAATACAAAAAGTATTAAAGGAATAACTAGATTTATATCATCTATGATTAAGTATTTTAATAGATGGGGTTGGAAATAGAAAACAATAGATAAATATATGGAGAATCAATTATGAAATATACAGAAAAAGATCATACCTTTGTATTATGCGCATACAAAGAAAATGAGCACCTAGAAGAGTGCATAGAATCTATAACGAATCAAAGTGTAAAATCAAATGTAATTGTATCAACATCAACACCTAATGAGTATATATCAAATCTGTGTGAAAAATATGGATTGAAGATGTATATTAACGAGAATCCTAATATGCTTGGTGATGATTGGAATTATGGATATGAAAGAGCAGAGACTAAGTTAGTAACTATTGCACACCAAGATGATCTATATGAGAAAGATTATGCAAAGTATGTAATAGAAGCAGCAAATAAGAGAGATGATACTTTAATTATATATACAGATTATTATGAAGTTAAGATGGGAAAACGAGAGAATGTTAATACTTTATTAGTTATAAAAAGAATTATGAATTTCCCGATGCTATTCCCGTTTTCAAGAGGAAGTAAGTTTATAAGAAGGAGGGTGTTATCCTTTGGGTGTCCAATCTGCTGTCCTTCAGTGACATTTTTAAAAGATAATGTAGGACATAATGTATTTAATACTCAATATAAAAATAGTTGTGATTATGCAACGTGGATTAGACTATCAAAGCTAAAAGGTGCATTTATATATGTTCCTAAGATGTTAATGGCACATAGAATATATGCAGAATCAACAACAACACAGAATCTTCAAGAGAATATTAGAAAAAAAGAAGATCTAGAAAATATGTGTGAATTTTGGCCAAGACCTATAGCGAAAGCAATAGACCATGTATATTCACTAAGTGAAAAGAGTAATAAAGTTTAGAAGACTTTAATATTGTGAGGACAAATGAGTATGAAGAAAATCGTAATTATACCTGCGTATAATGAAGAAGGAAGTATAGTTAAGACAATTAAAGATATAGAAGAAAACGCTCCCAATTTTGATTATATCATTATAAATGATTGTTCATCAGATAAGACCAGAGAAATATGTATGGAGAACAATCTTAATTTTGTTGATTTACCTGTTAATCTAGGTATAGGTGGGGCTGTTCAGACAGGATATATATATGCATATAGAAATGGATATGATATAGCGGTTCAATTTGATGGAGATGGACAACATAGAGCTGAATATTTAGAGGATATGGCAAATGTTATTGCAAAAGAGCAAGTAGACATGGTAATTGGTTCTCGTTTTATAAAAAAAGAAGGCTTTCAATCCTCTGGAATAAGAAGAATAGGAATTAGATATTTTACATTGGCAATAAAAATACTGACAGGTGTAATAATAACAGATGCTACATCAGGAATGAGGATGGTAAATAGAGATATACTAAAAGTATTTAATGAAAGTTATCCTAAGGATTATCCAGAACCAGAAAGTTTAGTAAGTATTTTATCAAAAAAGAAGAAGGTATTAGAAGTTCCAGTAATAATGAATCAAAGAGAAGAAGGAGTATCATCTATCTCACCGATAAAATCAGTTTACTATATGATAAAAGTGTCAATTGCAATATTTATTGCAAAGTTTGGAAAGTAGGTGGAAGATTTGATGATAAGAATTCAAATAGTTATTGCAATATTTATAGTATTATCATTATTAATGGTTTTTAATATGGTAAGGAAGAGAAAACTGGATCTAAGATATGCATTATCGTGGATTATATTAATGGTTGTTTTATTAGTATTAGATATATTTCCAATAATAATTGATAAGTTATCTAAGGTTATGGGAATAGAACTTCCGCTAAATACATTGGTTTTCTTAGGGTTTTGTTTCTTGTTAGTAATTGTATTTGGACTTACAATTTCATTGTCGAATATGTCTTCAAGGGTAAAAAGTTTAACTCAAGAATTAGCATTATTTAAGAAAGAAATGGAAGATAAGATTGATAAAGATAATGTCAATATAGATAAATAAATAGTATATATTAAGAAAAAATGACTATATTGATGTTTTATAAAAAATATGATAATATACACGTATCTGTGTAATTAGTAAATGGAGGAAGAAAATGAGAACATATTTAGTAACAGGCGGAGCTGGATTTATTGGCTCAAATTATATTCATTACATGTTTAGAAAGTATGATAATGAGATTAGAATAATAAATGTAGATAGTATAACATATGCAGGAAATTTAGAAAATCTTATAGATATTGAAAAGAGAGAGAACTATACATTTGTTAAAGCAGACATCTGTGATAGCGAAGCTATTAATAAGATATTTGATGAAAATGATATTGATAGAGTAGTACATTTTGCAGCAGAAAGTCATGTTGACAGAAGTATTAAGAATCCAGAAGTTTTTGTACAGACTAACGTTCTTGGTACATTAGTTATGCTTAATGCATCTAAGAAGGCATGGGAATTACCAGACGGAACATTTAAGGATGGTAAGAAATTCTTACACGTATCAACTGATGAGGTATATGGTTCTTTAGAGGAAGAAGGAACATTCTTCTACGAGACAACTCCTATTGATCCACATAGTCCATATTCAGCAAGTAAAGCATCTTCAGATATGTTAGTTAAAGCATATATTGATACTTACAAGTTCCCTGCAAATATAACTAATTGCAGTAATAACTATGGACCTTATCAATTCCCAGAGAAATTAATACCACTTATTATCAACAATGCATTACAAGGTAAAGATTTACCTGTATATGGAGATGGTAAAAATGTACGTGATTGGTTATATGTAGATGATCATGCGAAAGCAATAGATATGGTACAAGAAAATGGTGTTTTAGGTGAGAGATACAATATTGGTGGACATAACGAGAAGCAAAATATTGAGATTATTAATATAATTATTGAAACACTTCAGGAGATGTTACCAGCGGGAGATTCTAGAAGAGAATTAGTAAGTACTAATCTAATTAAATATGTTGAAGACCGTAAGGGACATGATAGAAGATATGCAATAGCACCAGACAAGATTAAAGCAGAGATTGGCTGGGAACCAGAGACTATGTTTGCAGAAGGGATTAAACTTACAATCAAATGGTTTTTTGAAAATGAAGATTGGATGAAGAATGTAACAAGTGGCGATTATCAAAAGTATTACAGTGATATGTACAAATAAATATAAGACAACCTTATGGGGGGCAGATTATATCTGACCCCATAAAGTGTGTTTAAATAAGTATTATGATATTAGGAGGACTATATTAATGAAGGGAATTATATTAGCAGGCGGTTCAGGTACTCGCCTATATCCATTAACAAAAGCTATATCAAAGCAAATTATGCCGGTTTATGATAAACCGATGATATATTATCCGTTATCAACATTAATGTTAGCTGGAATTAGAGAAGTATTAATTATATCAACACCTAGAGATTTACCAGTTTTTGAGGAATTACTTGGTGATGGAAGTCAACTAGGAATGAGATTTGAATATGCAGTTCAAGAAGTGCCAAGAGGACTTGCAGATGCATTTATAGTAGGAGAAGAATTTATCGGCACAGATAGTGTAGCTTTGGTATTAGGAGATAATATCTTCTATGGTCAAAGCTTTTCTAAGGTACTTAAAAATGCTGCTACAAGAGAAAAAGGCGCAACTATATTTGGTTATTATGTAAAGGATCCAAGAGAATATGGTGTAGTTGAATTTGATGAAGAAGGTAAAGCATTATCAATTGAAGAAAAACCTGAAAATCCAAAATCAAATTATGCAGTTCCAGGATTATATTTCTATGACAATGATGTTGTAGAGATTGCAAAGAATGTTAAACCTTCAGCAAGAGGTGAGATAGAGATAACTTCTGTTAATAATGAATATCTAAGAAGAGGCGACTTAATGGTTGAGACTTTAGGAAGAGGTTTTGCTTGGTTAGATACAGGTAATCATGATATGTTACTTGATGCAGCAGACTTTGTTGCAGCATTTCAGAAGAGACAAGGGTTATATATTTCATGTATTGAAGAGATAGCTTACAAAAGAGGTTTTATAGATAAAGAACAACTTTTAGTATTAGCAGAGCCATTAATGAAGACAGCATATGGACAATATTTAGTTGATGTTGCTAATGGACTTTAGGAGGAATTAAAATGTCAGTAGAGAAATTTGGAAAGATTACAGTAGAAACATGTGATATAGAAGGTCTTAAGGTTATAACTCCGTCTGTTTTTGGTGATGACAGAGGATATTTTATGGAGAGTTATAATTATAATGATTTTAAGGCTGCGGGAATAACTGCTGAATTCGTTCAAGATAATCAATCAAGCTCTAAAAGAGGAGTTCTTCGTGGATTACATTTTCAAATTAACTATCCTCAAGATAAATTAGTTAGAGTAGTTAGTGGTGAAGTATTTGATGTAGCTGTTGACTTAAGACCAGGTTCTCAAACATATGGTAAGTGGTATGGTGTTGTGTTATCGGCAGAGAATAAAAAGCAATTTTTTATACCTAAGAATTTCGCTCATGGATTTATAGTTTTATCTGATAGTGCAGAATTTGCTTACAAATGTACAGATTTTTATCATGCAAATGATGAGGGTGGCTTGTTATGGAGTGATCCAGAAATAGATGTAGAATGGCCAATGCCAGAGGGAATGACAGTAGAGGACTTAATTATTTCTGAAAAAGATCAAAATTGGACAGGCATTAGTGGTCTTAATTAAGGCAGGAGATTATAGTTATTATGAATAATAAGAAAAAGATACTTGCATGTATAATAGTTATACTTGCAGTAATCAGTAATATATTTATCTGGAAATTTCTTGAACTAGACGGTCAACGAGATATGTTTTCTAGATTATTAATGATAGCATTAATTGATATAACATCAATCGTTGTTATATTTAATATGGATGCAATAACTGCATTAATTAAAAATATTCTATATGACAATAAATTAATATTTAATCTTGCAAAGAGTGATTTTAGAACTAAGTTTGCTGGTTCATATTTAGGAATTATATGGGCATTTGTACAACCTGTAATTACAATATTGGTGTACTGGTTTGTATTTGAAAAAGGTTTAAGATCAGGAGCAGATAGTAAATTTCCTTTTGTATTGTGGTTAATGTGTGGTTTAGTACCTTGGTTTTTCTTTTCGGAAGCACTAGGCTCAGGCACTAATTCATTAATAGAATATAGTTATTTAGTAAAAAAAGTAGTATTCAAAATAGATATATTACCTATTGTAAAAGTAATATCAGCTATATTTGTGCATTTCTTTTTTGTTGGATTTATAATTTTATTTCATGTATTTTATAAATACTATCCGGATTTGTATACACTTCAAGTAATATATTATATTATTTGTACATTTGCTTTAGTGTTATCATTAAGTTATATGACAAGTGCTTTAGTTGTATTTTTTAAGGATTTGAATCAAATTATAGGTATTATACTTCAAATAGGAATATGGTTAACCCCAATTTTATGGGATGCAGGAGGTATTTCAGCAGCATTTGATACAGCCTTAAAGATTAACCCAATGTATTATATAGTTAGTGGATTTAGGGATTCATTACTTAATAAAGTATGGTTTTGGGATAAACCAGTATGGACAGTATGTTTTTGGTCAACAGTAATAATATTATTTATTTTAGGAAGAAATATCTTTAAAAAACTGCAAGTGCATTTTGCAGATGTATTATAGAATTATATGGAGGAAAAGTATGAAAGTATTAGTTACAGGTGCTAATGGATATATAGGAAGATATGTAGTATCTAGCCTATTAGACATGGGTCATAAAGTATATGCGTCAGACGTTCGTTATGATAGCGTTGATGAAAGAGCAATAAAAACAGATGTTAATTTGTTTAGTGGAGATGAAGATATATATGAACAATATGATAAGCCAGACGTATGTATTCATATGGCATGGAGAGATGGATTTGTTCACAATTCATTAAATCATATTAATGACTTTCCTAAACATTATGAATTTATAAAAAATATGATAGATGGTGGATTAAAGCATATTGTAGTAATGGGTAGTATGCATGAAGTAGGATATTTTGAGGGTGCAATTGACGAAAATACCCCATGTAATCCACGTTCTTTATATGCAATATCAAAAAATGGATTAAGACAAGCAGTTATGATGTTGGCAGAAGAAAAGAATGTATGTTGTCAATGGATTAGAGGCTATTATATAGTTGGAGATGATTTGAAGAGTAATTCCATATTTTCTAAGATTGTTGCAGCAGTTGAAGAAGGAAAGACAGAATTTCCTTTTACAACAGGTCGTAATAAATATGACTTTATCACTGTAGAAGAATTAGGAGTTCAAATAGCAACAACATCAACACAAGAAGAAGTAAAAGGCGTAATTAATTGTTGTTCAGGAAATCCAGTTTCATTAGCAGATAAGGTAGAAGAATTTATTAAAGAAAACAACTTTGACATAAAGCTTAAATATGGTGCGTTTCCTGATAGGCCATATGATTCACCAGAGGTATGGGGAGATGTTACAAAGATTAACAAGATAATGTCTAAGAATGTTTAGGAGATAATATTATGAGTGATATAGCTATAGAAGTAAAAAGCGTAAGTAAGCTATATAAATTATACGATAAGCCTTCTGATAGATTTAAAGAAGCATTAGGATTAACAAAAACAAAAAGATATAAAGAGCACTATGCGTTAAGTAATATAAATTTTAAAGTTAAGCGTGGAGAAACAGTAGGAATTATAGGAACTAATGGTTCGGGTAAATCTACAATACTTAAAATAATTACAGGTGTTCTTAATCCTACATCAGGAAATGTAGTAGTAGAAGGAAGAATATCTGCGCTTTTAGAATTAGGTGCAGGTTTTAATATGGAATACACAGGAATTGAAAATGTATATCTAAATGGAACAATGATGGGCTATTCTAGAGAAGAGATTGATGGAAAACTTCAATCAATATTAGAATTTGCTGACATTGGAGATTTTGTATATCAACCTGTAAAAACTTATTCAAGTGGTATGTTTGTACGACTTGCTTTTGCTGTTGCAATAAATATTGATCCGGAAATATTAATTGTAGATGAAGCATTATCAGTTGGAGATGTATTCTTTCAAGCGAAATGTTATCGTAAATTTGATGAATTTAAAAAAGCAGGAAAAACAATACTATTTGTAAGTCATGATCTTAGTAGTATAGCAAAGTATTGCGATACAGTGGTACTACTAAACAAAGGAAATAAAATGGCTGAAGGTGAGCCAAAAGAAATTATTGATTTATATAAACAAGTTTTAGTAAGTCAAGCAGAAAACAGAGAACTTAATGAGGATTTAGCAATAATAGATAAAACAGAAGATGTAAATCTAGATAGTGATAAGTTATGGAAAAATACACTAATGATGAATCCTAATGTAATAGACTATGGGGATAAGAGAGCAGAGATTATTGATTTTGCAATAATTGATAATAATAATAGAATTACAAATAATATTCAAAAGAATACTGAATTTAGAATAAGAATGAAAGTAAAGTTTAATGAAGATATAGAGGAACCGATATTTGCATTTACTATTAAGGATTTGCAAGGCACAGACGTTACTGGAACTAATACAATGTATGAGCAAGTGAATTTTGGAACTGTAAAGAAAGATGAAATTAAAGTAGTTGAATTCAAACAAAATATGAATCTTCAAGGTAAAAATTATTTGTTGTCATATGGATGTGTAGGATATTTTGATAACGATTTTGTTGTATATCATAGATTATATGATGTTTGCAATATAAATGTTGTTGCAGATAAGAGTACAGTAGGATTTTATGATATGAATTCTGAGGTTAAAGTTATTAGCTAAACTATTGCGGAGGAAATGGATTTGGAAAATAATATTGAGTATATCGGGAAAGTTGCTTTACATTATGATTATTATAGTGGTAATGATTTATATCAAGATGGTTCTGAGGATGAACTATTAGATATTGTAAGTAATCATTCCCCAAGCGAATATAACAAAGTCATTGATGAGAAAAAAAGTTGGCCTATATTATATCATTTATCAGATATTAGAGGAAATATAATCGAATGGCTTCCTATTGGTAAAGAAGATAGTGTGTTAGAAATAGGGGCAGGTTGTGGTGCTATTACAGGAACGTTAGCTGGAAAGGCTGGGAGTGTAGATTGTATTGAATTATCAAGAAAGAGAAGTTTGGTTAATGCAACTAGAAACCAACAATTTGATAATATAAATATAAATGTTGGTAATTTTCAAGATGTAGAAGCTAGTCTTACTAAAAAGTATGATTACATTATGTTAATTGGTGTATTGGAATATGCAGCAAGTTATATTAAAGCTAAAGAACCCTATGTAGAGTTTTTAAAAATTATTAAAAAGCATCTTAATGAAAATGGTAAAGTAGTAGTAGCTATAGAGAATAAATATGGTTTGAAATATTGGTCAGGATGTAAAGAAGATCATTTAGGAACATATTATTCAGGCATACAAGGATATGTTGGTATTGATAGTGTAAAAACATTTTCAAAAAATGGATTAATAAAATTATCTAAGGCATGTGGATTTGATGAAAATACTTTCTATTATCCATATCCCGATTATAAACTACCTCTTGCTATATATTCAGACGATTGTTTGCCAAAGGTAGGAGAACTAGTTAATAATATTAGAAACTTTGACAATGAGAGATTAATGGTATTTGATGAATCTCAAGTATTTGATAATTTAATTGAAGATGATATGTTTGATATATTTTCAAATTCATATTTGGTAATAATGAAATAAGAGGGACAGTACATGAAAAAAATTATATTTTCTAAATATGCTAATGATAGAAGTATTAATTATAAAATACGAACGGACATAGTAGAAGATGAAAATGGTATGCGATATATATATAAGACAGCTACAACTAAGAATAGTAAGCGTCATATTGAAAACATGCATACTATATATGAAAAGCTAGATGTTCAATGTAAGAATTCTATTTTTGAGCCTAATAAATGCACTCTAGAAGATAATCGTATTGAATTAGAATATGTATATGGAAAATCCTTAGAAAATATCCTAGATGATTATTTATATAAAAAAGAATTTGATAAATTTAAAGAGATATTAATTAAATATAATGAAGAAGTACGTAAAATGGCAACTATACCATTTGTTAAAAGTGAAGAATATAATAATATTTTTGGCGAAGATGCAGATGACAGTATATCTGAATATTCTATGGAAATTTCTAATATTGATATAATTTTCCCTAACGTTATAGTGAGTGACGACCATTGGATAATGCTAGACTATGAATGGACATTCCCTATTAGCATTCCAGTAGGATACGTATTATATAGAACAATTCATTATTACGATACACCAGAAAGACATAGTGTATTTGGAAATGATATAAATTTATATGAGTTATTTGGATTAGATGAAAATAAGAGCGACATATATATGAATATGGAAAAGCAATTTCAAACTCATGTATTTAGTGAAAATACGCCATTATGGAAACTATATGAAAGCATGGGTAAAGATATATATTTCCCAATAGGGATGGCTCAACATATTTCAAATGAAAATAACATAAGAAGAATGCAAGTCTTGAAAAATTATGGACAAGGCTTTGAAGGTGTGTCTGAATATATGACTCTAGAACCAGACGGATGGGGAAATGTAGAGTTTGATATAGATGTAGAAGAAAATATACAGACTGTAAGAATAGATCCAGCAGAAAGAAAATGTATAGTAAATATCACCAAACTGGTTGGTATAGCAAAAGAAGATTATGATATTAATTATGGTACAAACGGAGAATCTTCAGATAATAGACTAGTATGTTTTGACACAATGGACCCTCAAATATGGATAGGTGATTTTAGAGAAGGGTTGACTAAGATTCATGTTGAATATAATATTGAATATCCTAATGATGAGATGATTAATCTGTTTAAATCAACATTTATGGGCTTTAGTAGCCTGAAAGTTGAAAGTGAAAAATATATAGCTGAAAACGAAAAGTATAAAATGGATGTTATTTTACTAGAAGAACAAAATAGAGAATTACACATAAAGAGTGAAAACTATGAAAACTTGTACAATCAAGTTGCTAATTCTACTAGTTGGAAGGTTACAAAACCACTAAGAAAAATAAAGAGCTTAATTAAGAGGGGGACACAAAATGAGACTGAATAAGAGTGACATTAATAGATTGTTAATATATTTCTTTTATGATAGAGATGGAATTGTAGATGATTATATTCCATATATGCTAGATGATTTAAAAGGAAATGTATCAGAAATATTTGTTGTATGTAATGGCAAATTAAGTGATGAAGGAAGAGAAACTTTTTCTAAGTATACAGATAATATTTTGGTACGTCCAAATAAAGGATTTGATGTATGGGCTTATAAAGAAGCCATGGAGCAAATTGGTTGGAACAAATTAGGGGATTATGATGAAGTTATATTAATGAATTTTACAATTATGGGACCATTGTATCCTTTTGAAGAAATGTTTAATACTATGAATGAGAAAGACTTAGATTTTTGGGGAATAACTCAGTTTTATAAGACAGAAGACGATCCTTTTGGAACAATGGAGAAAGGATATATTCCAGATCATATACAGTCACATTATATTGCTATTAGAAAACCACTTATTAACTCAAAGGAGTTTCGTGAATATTGGAATAAGATGCCTATGATTAATGGATATTTAGAATCTATAGGTAAACATGAATCTAAGTTTACAAAATATTTTGAAAAATTAGGATATAGCTGGGAAGTATATGTAGATTCTGATGATTATAAAGATATATCAAATCAGCCAGTAGTTGGAATGGCTAAGAAAATGATTGTGGAGAAGAAATGTCCTATTTTTAAAAGAAGATCATTTATGCAAGATTATACGGTTGTATTAAATGAGTCTTGTGGACAAGAGGCAGTTGAATTATTTGAATATCTAGATAAACATACAGATTATGATGTTAATTTAATATGGGATAATATATTAAGAGTAGAAAATCAAGCTGATATTAAACGAAATCTTCAACTTAATTATATATTATCAAGTACTTCTAGTAGTAATCCAGATGTTGTTAAGAATAAGAAGATAGCATTAGTAATGCATATACATTTTATTGATTTAGTTGAGGAATGTTATGGATATGCAACAGCTATGCCAGAAAATGCAGATATATATATTACAACAAATTCAGAGGAAAAGGCTAAGATTATCAGAGATACTTTTTCTAAGCTTAAATGTAATAAGTTAGATGTTATAGCAGTTGGAAATCAAGGTAGAGATGTAGGGCCCTTCTTAGTTGAATTTAGAAAATACATAAACCAATATGATTATATATGCCATGCTCATGACAAAAAGGCAGGTCAAACAAAGCCCGGTTCAATAGGAGTAGGATTCGCATATAAATGTTTTGAAAATGTATTAAAATCAAAAGAATATGTTGAGAATGTAATTGAAACATTAGAAAATAATAGTAGGGCAGGTATTCTTTCACCACCACCACCAAATCATGGAGCTTATTATATTACATTAGGTCTTGAGTGGGGAATGAATTTTGAAAATACAGTTAAGTTGGCTGAAGAATTAGGAATAAATGCGCCTATGGATGAAAAAAAAGAACCAGTAGCGCCATTAGGTACATTCTTTTGGGCAAGAACAGATGCACTAAAGCCTATTTTTGATAAGGACTGGCAATATGATGAGTTGCCAGATGAACCAGCACCTATTGATGGAACTATACTTCATGCTATTGAAAGAATCTATTCGTTTTCAGCACAAAGTCAAGGTTACTATCCAGGTTGGATAATGTGTGATAAGGGAGCAGCTATAGAAATCACTAATCTTACTTATATGCTAAAGGATATTAATAATATAATTTTCTTTAAGGGATTAGATGCAGGCGCATACCATGAAACCTTATATAACCTTTCTAGATCATATGACTATGCCAATGAAGCTAAACGTAAAAAAGGATTTAATGAATATTGTGAAGCAAAATTATATATAGGAAATAGTAGTGAAGGATTTAGTGAAAGTACGGCTATAACAGCTAGACCAGTAGAAGGAAAAGATAGCTTAGTATATAACTTTGAGTTTAAGGATGGTACTAGTATTAGCAATCTTAGATTCGACCCTTGTGAATACGGTCAAGTTATAATTAAGCAATTTAAAATGAGTACAATAGATGAAAATGATAACGTAAATACATATAACGTTAATTCAGCAAGTCATAATGGTATATTATTAGATGATGAAATAATGTTTTTAATAGATGATCCTCAGATTATCATACATCAAGAAGAAGCAAATATTAAAAAAATTGTATGTGAATTAGTTATAGATAAAAATCTAGATAATGAACACATGAAAAAAATACAAAACAAGATAAATGGCAAAAAAAGTATTTTTAAGAAAATAGGTAGGATACATGGAAAATAAGAGAGAAAGATTAAAATATGTTGATTTAATACGGGTAATTGCAATGATTACTGTATTAGTATGTCATTATACTAGATCATTAGAATATGCTGGTGTTGGATTTGTTAATAAAATATTGCCAGATAGTATATTTAATGTTTATTTAGGTTCTTTCGGAGTTTCACTATTCTTTATAGTATCAGGTGTATCCTTAATGTAT
>JAVBSN010000119.1:0-5423 GCA_031547045.1 Lachnospiraceae bacterium | reverse complement strand
TAATAAAAGATTTGTAAAAACGATTAGATAATCGCTAGATATTTACATTAACAGTATATTATAACAGCTTAATATTGTCAATATTTATTTTATATTTGTATCGTCACCATGATAAATGATTAATTTTTCTTCCCAACATTTATCAACATTTTAAAATCAAAAAGGAAGTATCGTTCCATAACATAAACTCTAACAATTTAGTTATTTTACCATACTCCCTTTTAATAATATATGTGCTATTTGCATAACATTTTACTTTGCACATCCTTTTAAGAATTCAATTAATACATCCATCTCTTCGTCTGTACCAATGCTTATTCTTAAATAATTATCTATTCTCGGCTTATTAAAATATCTTACATATATGTCTTTTTCTTTTGCTGATTCAAATATATCCTTAGCATTAAGGGTTTTGTGAGATACAAATGCAAAATTTGCCCCTGATGGTAAATATGTATAATCATATTTACTTATCTCTTGTAAAAATCGTTCTCTTGTGTTAATTATCTTATCTATAGTATCTCTAAAATACTTTTCATCTTTTATAGATTCTACTCCTAATAATATAGATGGTCTATTCATTGTATATGAGTTATAAGAATATTTAACATCATTAATTGCTTTTATCAACGATTCATTTGCTATAGCATATCCTATTCTAAGCCCAGCCATAGAACGTGATTTTGAGAAAGTTCTAACAACTATAAGATTCTCATATTTATATATTAATTCTAATGCTGACCTTCCTGCAAAATCTATATATGCTTCATCAATAATAACAATTACATCTTGATTATGTATTAATATATCTTCCACCATATCAAGTTCTTCATATATGGCTGTTGGTGCATTAGGATTAGGAAATATAATTCCTCCATTTTCAACGTAATAATCTTCTTTAACAATTCTAAAATTCTCATCTAAAGCAAGTGTCTTAAATGGTATTCTAAATAAATCCGCCCATACATCATAAAACGAATAAGTTATATCTGGAAATAATATTGGTTTATCCGAATTAAAAAATGTCATAAACACCATTGCTAGTACATCATCTGAACCAACACCAACAAATACTTGACTTGGCTTAACACTATGATAATCAGCAATTGCATTAACTAAATCCGTTGCTGCTGGATCTGGATATAATCTTAAATCATTAATATTTTCATTAACCTCTAACACTCTTGGAGATGGACCATATGGGTTCTCATTTGTATTAAGTTTAATCATATTTTCTTTATTAGGTTGTTCACCTGGTACATAGGGAACTACCTTACGTATATATTTTTCCCATTCTTTCATACTATTCTCTCCTAGTAACTATAATAATTTCACTTAATTATAGTATTCAAGCTATCTTATGTCAATTTCTTATTAGTTTCGATTATCTTAAATATATATTGCAAAACACACATTATAGCTACTATATTACATTGTCTTCATATATATTATTTTCACAATAGCACAAACAGTCATCTGAAACATTGCCACTGCAATTAATGTTATAAATATTATTTCGCTAAAATAACCTGCTATAATTCCAGCAAAGATTATACAACCCGAAGTAATACCTATTATTGGCATGCCTGCTTTACTCTTCATATATTTTTTTCTTTCATCAAATTCATTATTATATAAAATTCTAAGCTTATCTTCATTTCTAATACACTGTGTATATCTTACTACTAAATATAATGCCAATATTCCAATTCCAATTAACAATCCTGTTTGAAAACTAACCACATTCTCATTATACATATCACCTAATATATGTTTTATTACTCCGAAACTATCCATTGCACCTACTATTACCATAATCACTACAACTATGCTTAATAAAATTATTCTTTGCTTTATTGTTTTTCTATATTTTTTCATAATAATCCCTCTTCCTTCATCTTTTCTTCTATTTCTGTAAAATCAAATACTTCTTCTATAGACAAATCAAAATATCTTGCTATCTTATATGCTAAAGATAACGAAGCCACATATTTTCCTACTTCAATAGAAGTAATAGTTTGTCTGGTGGTTCCTACTGCTTTAGCTAATTCTTCCTGTGAAAGCTTGTGAGCTTTTCTAAGTTCTTTTATCTTCGTATCCATATTATAATCACCTACATTTATTTAATACTATTCTTCATATCAACCCCTAGACTATCCATAACAGTAAACGTGCCTTCTGCACCAATAGTCATTTGTGTACCAATACAGTCCTTTACTGCAATTACATTATATCCTCTATTTACTCCTCCTTGTGCTGTTCTTATTACACATGCATAACTCCTTAATAATTATGCATAGTATACTTTGCGGTTTTAGTATAGTTCACTTTGCTGTTATTGTCAAGTATACTTTGCAAAAATATATAAATAATATGTATTATACAAATATACACCACAAAAAATCTTCCTAAATACTAATTTTAGAAAGATTTGATAAATATTTTATTTACTTTTTTACTTGTTATATTGTGTGTTTCACTTCAAAATGTTATACTTCTCATATGCAGTTCCTTAAGAATTGCTGGCAATCGTGTTACAGGGTGGTTGATCTCTATTCTACACAGAATGGAGGTGATGTTTATGAAGAACAATTTCAAATTTAAAGATATTATGTCTTTTGGAATATTCCTCTTATCACTATTGACATTCATTTATTTGATTTGTCATTAACATAACCAAAAATTTCCCTGTACTTTGACCGAAGGCAGGGAAATCTTTTCTAAGCCTGATCAACCACCCTGTGGCGATTGCATTTTATAATTCTATTATAACAAATCTTTTTATTTTTACAAGCGTTAAAATGTATAATGCCATAATCTATTCGTGTAATACAAAGCACCACTTCGTGTTCGCTTCGCTTCCACTCAGTGACGTTTGCATTCCTATGATAAACATAAAAAACCTTGCTTACTGCAAGCAGTATCAAGGTTTTTTATATTTATCGCACGAATAGCTTATTCTTCCATGTTTGCCAGCTTTGCAGCTTGGTCGGCTGCTGTTAAGCTGTCTATTACTTCATCTAATTCACCGTTCATTACTTGTTCTAGTTTATGAAGGGTAAGTTTTATTCTATGATCTGTTACACGTCCTTGTGGAAAATTGTATGTTCTTATCTTCTCTGAACGGTCTCCAGTACCTACTTGGCTCTTTCTGTTTGCTGCTTCTGCATCATGAGCCTTTTGTAATTCTAAGTCATATAATTTAGAACGTAATACTTTTAATGCCTTATCTTTGTTCTTAAGCTGCGATTTCTCATCTTGACAAGATATTACTATACCTGTTGGTATATGAGTAAGTCTTACTGCTGAATCTGTTGTATTTACACACTGTCCACCGTTTCCTGATGCTCTAAATACATCAAACTTACAATCATTCATATCTATCTCAACATCTACATCTTCTGCTTCTGGCATAATTGCAACTGTAATAGTTGATGTATGGATTCTTCCACCTGATTCTGTTTCTGGAACACGTTGAACTCTATGAACTCCACTCTCATACTTAAGCTTCGAATATGCACCACTACCATTTATCATAAATACAGCTTCTTTAAATCCACCAATTCCATTTTCATTTAAACTTATTAGTTCTGTTTTCCATCTAAATTTATCAGCATACTTTTGGTACATTCTATATACTTCTGATGCAAATAACGCAGCCTCATCACCACCTGCACCACCACGAATTTCAACAATAACGTTTTTGTCATCGTTAGGATCCTTGGGTAATAATAAAATCTTTAATTCTTCTTCATTTCTAACAATTTGATCCTTAGCCTCTGATAATTCCTCTTTTGCCATTTCTTTAAGTTCTTCATCTGATTCTTCTTCAATCATTGCTAAACTATCTTCTACCGTTTGTTTTGCTGCCATATACTCTTTGTATTTTTCTACTATAGGCATTAAATCATTTTGTTCCTTCATAAGTCTTCTAAACTTATTTTGGTCGTTAACTACAGACGGATCACTTAATTCCGCTTGAATATCCTCTAATCTTCCAACTAAATCATCTAATTTATCAAACATTACTCTTACCTCTCATCACATTTTGGTTTCTATATATGAGCATAGACTACTCTATCTAGTCCTGCTAAATCTTTAATCACTGTTATATCTTTAAATTGATTATCTACAAATATCTCCCTGATATATGTTGCTTGATCACAGCCGATTTCCAAAAACACATAGCCTTGTTCATATAGATACCTCCTAGCACCACCAATTATTTTTCTATAAAAATATAATCCGTCTTCCATTCCGTCTAATGCCATCATTGGCTCATACTCTTTAACTTCCTCCATAAGGGTCGGAATAACATCACTTCTTATGTAAGGTGGATTAGAAATTATAATATTATACTTTTGTGTAATGTTACTATATATATCACTTTCTATAATGTCAACATTTGCTTGCAAATTATTAGAATTTTCTGTAGCTACACTAATTGCACCTAAAGAAATATCTGCTAAATCAACTTGTATATTACTAAGTTCTCCATTATGTGTACACATAAAGTCTTTAAAATACTTATAAATACTTATTCCTATACAACCTGAACCACAACACATGTCTAAAATACTATTGTCTGTTTTAACATATTTTAATACTTCTTCTACTAAAATCTCCGTATCCTGCCTAGGAATTAACACATTACTGTTAACCTTATATTCATATCCCATAAATTCTTGATAGCCCAAAATATATTGTAATGGAAAATGTGTACATCTTCTATTAATAAGCTCCAAATATGTTTCTACATCTTCCGAATCTACATGGTTGTCTCCATATATTAAAATATAATTTCTATCACATTTTAATACATATTCCAGCAATATTCTTCCATCATATCTAGGGTTATCAATATTAGCAGTATTCAATTTATCAATACCAACATTTAATACTTCTCTTATTGTTGACATACTCTATCCTTCTAATTCTCCACTATTAAGTGCTTTAATATATTCTTCCCAATCTAATACAGCACCTACTGACTTTATTGCTACTTCTATCATATCTTCATCTGGTTCTTTAGTAGTAAGTCTTTGAACCCACATACCTGGAATACTTAATATATACATAAATGAAGAATCATTTCTTCCTGCAAACTTTATAAACTCATATGATATACCTGCAATTACAGGTACTAATAATACTCTATATAATAATCTTAACCATGTATTATCACTACTTATAAACATAAATACAATAATACTTACAATCATAACTATAAATAAAAAGCTTGTTCCACATCTTTTATGATACCTTGAATGTCTTTTAATATTTTCTACAGTAAGTGAATCACCTGCTTCAAGACAATTAATAGTCTTATGCTCTGCTCCATGATACATAAATACCCTTTTAATATCTTTCATCTGAGATATAGCTATTACATATAACAAGAATATAGATAATCTTACAATACC
>JAVBSN010000008.1:0-58100 GCA_031547045.1 Lachnospiraceae bacterium | reverse complement strand
CATATCAGATATATCGGGATCGGGCTGTCCATCATCCATTATGCGAGAATCAGGAAAATTGCTCTTTATTGAAACAACTACACCATCCGCTGGTGCAAGTATGTCCTTTCCATAACAGTAATAGTTATGCAAATCCTTTTTGTCTCCGCGACAGCTCTCACCTTCCTCATCAACAATAGCAAAATCATAAGCGAAACGTTGGGGTAGAACTTCCCACGAATGAGATATATTTTTTGTAACTCCACCATTTATTGTGTACCATTCACCATCAAAGGGTAATGTATATTCTACTTTAATACATAACTGTCAATCGCCTTTTGCATTTTCCTATATTTTACCGTTGCATACTTCAAACCCAATATTTGCAATACTGCTTGACTTAAAAGACGTAAATTCATTTGATTTTCCTCTCAAGATTCCAATTTCTATTTCTCATTGCAACAAATATATTTTAACATAGTGCACCCTCATTTACTATGACTTTCCTCTTAAAGGTTACCCTCTAACATTGGCAACAAAATTTTGCCTTTGAACCAGATAACTGAGATAATATAAATATGACAGGCAATCTCAAAGATCACCTGTCATATAATATAATCTGTATTAAATTGTTACTATTCAAATTCTATAGTAGCAGTAGGTTTTGGACTCATGTCGTAACATACTCTGTTTACGTTTTTTACTTCCTTTAAGATTCTGTCTGTTATTTTAAGAAGTATAGACCATTCTACTTGCTCTATTGTTGCAGTCATTGCATCAATTGTATTTACGGCTCTGATTATTACCATATACTCAAATGTTCTTGCATTATCACGTACTCCTACTGATTTGAATTCTGGTACTGCTGTAAAGTATTGCCATACTGTTTTGTCTAATCCTGCTTTTTGGAATTCCTCACGTAGGATTGCATCTGATTCTCTTACTACTTCTAATCTATCTCTTGTTATTGCACCTAGACAACGTACACCAAGTCCTGGTCCTGGGAAAGGTTGACGGAATACCATCTCGTCTGGTAATCCTAATTCAAGACCACATTGTCTTACTTCATCTTTGAATAATTGACGAAGTGGCTCTACCAATTGGAATTGTAGATCTTCTGGTAATCCACCTACGTTGTGATGTGATTTTACCATTTTTGCAGTCTTTGTTCCACTCTCTACTATATCTGGATAGATTGTGCCTTGTCCTAAGAAATCAATTCCTTCTTGCTTACGTGCTTCTTCTTCAAAGATACGAATAAATTCTGTACCAATAATTTTTCTCTTCTCTTCTGGATCTGCAACGCCTTCTAACTTTGTTAAATAACGCTCTGTTGCATCTACATATATTAAGTTAGCATCTAACTGGTTCTTAAATACCTCGATTACGTCTTCTGACTCACCTTTTCTCATTAAACCATGATTAACATGTACACATACTAATTGCTTTCCAATTGCTTTTAATAAAAGTGCTGCTACAACAGAACTATCAACTCCACCAGATAGTGCAAGTAATACTTTTCTATCCCCTACTTGATTTCTAACTAATTCTATTTGATCTGCAACAAAGTTTTTCATGTTCCAGTTTGCTTCTGCCTTACATTTATCAAATACAAATGCTTTTATGTTTGCTTGTGCCTCTTCCCAAGTTCCATAATTTTCCTCACATTTAGCAAGTTCATGGTCAATTGCCATAACTGGAATATCCATTTTATAAATATCTTCAATTACATCTATACGAACACCATCTACTATGTGGTTTGGTCCTCCATAAATGATAATACCTTTTACATTTGGTAATGCTTGAATTTCTGTTACAGTAATATCGTGTGGATAAATCTCACTATATACTCCTAATTCTCTAATTTCTCTTGCTAACACAGTGTTCTCTGTACTTCCAAGATCTAAAATGACAATCATATCTTGTTTCATAAATCTCTTCCTCCTGAAATTTCTTAATTTTATTAATGTACTACCTTAATAATCATGCAAAACACTACATATACACTTAATAAAATTCTATATATATTATCTACAATACCTTATTATTAGATTTCCTACAAGATGTTTTATCAATATTTTGAATTCTATATTGTCTAGGTGTAACACCTTTTATTCGCTTGAAACTTTTTATCATGTGACTACAGTCTGTAAATCCACATTCCTGACTAATATATGTTAGGTCAAAGTCTGTAAATATAAGAAATTCTTCAACCTTATAAATACGTATTTCTTCAATGTATGCCTTACAACTCATTCTATAAGTTTCTTGAAATTTCTTTGCGAAATAGGAATAACTCATACCACATATTTTTGCTAAATCAAAAACTTTAATGTTATTATTTAGATTAACATCAATATATTCAGTAATGCTGTAAATATCAAAAATATTGTCTTCATCAAAAACTTTATTTTCAACAACAAATCCTTCATTCTGCCAACAACGTAAGATGCCAATTAGTAACTTATATATTTCCGAACGTACCACTAAATCATATCCATATTCTTGAGCATTTTGCTCTTTAATGCATCTATGAAATATTTCTTCAGCATTTATTGCATCCGTTTGTTCCTTGGTAAAATGTATATCCATTTCCTTGCTTCTTGCATATTTGAAAATGCTCCTAAGCTTAGGTGAATAATTGGCTGTTACTGTCATTCTATTTATATCTAACTTAAATACAGCATATCTAAGTGGTTGATTATCTACTGAATATATGGAATGAACTATTTGAGAATCAAATATAATCATTTCATCACTATCAAGATTGTAGATATTATTACCACCATGCATTTCGGCCGTCCCTTCTAACATATAGATAATCTCCATATAGTAATGCCAATGTGGACGTACAGGAAATTCATCTATTTCTGTATTAAAATAGAAACATTCTACTGGTATATTAAATAAATCGCTTTCTTCAAAAAGAGAATACATAAGACCTCCAAAATAGATTTTTACAATTTTTATATGCTTATATTATATTATAACCACTGACACAATGCTATACTTAAAATATATTTAGCATATATGCAAAAGGAGGATTTTTTCATGAAAGTTTTATTTATAGTTGGAACAGGCACCATTAGTTGTGCTATTTCAAAAAAACTTGCTGAAGATGGACATGAGCTTTATTTAATAAATCGAGGTAATCGTAATAACGAATTACCATCAAAGATTAATTTTATTACTGCTGATATAAATAATGAAAATGATGTTGCTGAAAAGATTTACGGTATGAATTTTGATGTTGTATGTGATTTTATTGGATTTGTACCATCTCAACTTGAACGTGATTTTAGATTATTCTATAGAAAGACAAAACAATTTATATATATTAGCTCTGCTTCTGCTTACAACAAACCAGTTAGAGATTATGTTATAACAGAAGGCACAACACTTGCTAATCCTTACTGGGAGTATTCACGCAACAAAATTGCTTGTGAAGAATATTTATTAAAGCAGTATCGTGAAAAAGGATTTCCTATAACTATTATTCGCCCTAGCCATACTTATGGTAATCGTGAAGTTCCTGCTGGTCTACATGGCGACAATGGTAATTGGCAAATACTTAAACGTATGATTGAAGGCAAACCTATTCTTGTTCATGGAGATGGATCTACCCTATGGACAATGACACATAACACTGATTTTGCAAAAGGGTTTATTGGTTTAATGGGCAATCCTAGTGCCATAGGAGAAGCATTTCACATTACATCAGATGAATCTCTAACATGGAATCAAATATATAAGATTATGGCCGATTGCCTACAAGTTCCATACAAACCTTATTATGTTTCATCAGATTTTCTTGCTGCTATAAGTAATTATGATTTTACTGGTGGGCTTATTGGGGATAAAGCAAATACTGTAGTATTTGACAATTCAAAATTAAAAAGAGCTGTACCTAATTATCAGGCAACCACTAGCTTAGAAATAGGTATGAAACAAACCATTGACTACATCTTATCTCATAAGGAATATCAGATTGAGGATACTGAATTTGATAAATGGTGTGACAAAGTAATTGATGTATTAGAAAATGCAAAAAAGGAGTTTTAATTATGGTAAATATATATAGAAAATGGGCATTTATAACAGGAGCAAGTAGAGGCATTGGTTACCTATCAGCAAAATTTCTTGCATCACAAGGCTGTAATCTAGTTCTTCAAAGTAGACAAGTAGAACATTTAGACAAGGTTATTAATGAGGTTACTTCTTTCGGTATAGATGTTCATGCTGTTGCTACTGAACTATCAGATATTGATCAAGTTGAAAACATGCTTGCTAAAATTGATAAATTGGGCGTGCAAATTGATATTGTCCTTAATAATGCTGCTGTTCAAATTGGTTATCGTGAAGATTATTTTAAAACACCTGTATCTGATTATATAGAAAGCTATAAAATCAATACAATTGCACCTGCTGTAATATGCTATCACTTTATGCCACAAATGATAGAACGGGGATTTGGAAGAATTGTAAATACTACAAGTGGTATACAACTTGAGCCTCAGCAAGCAGGATATTCTGCTAGTAAAGCTGCTCTTGATAAAATTACAATTGATTTAGGGTCAACTGTCGATGGTACTGATGTTATGATAAATCTTACTGATCCAGGTTGGTGTCAGACAGATTTAGGTGGCCCTAATGCCCCAAACTCTCCTAATAGTGCGATTCCCGGAACTTTAGTTGGCATCTTTGCTGATGATAAGAAATCTGGCCGTTGTTTTAGCGCACAAGAGTATGCCGGAATGACATTAGAAGATGCTGTTAAGAAAGCTGAAAGTAACTCTTAAAGACATTTGAAATAGGAACTGACAATGTAGCTAGTGCATATAGCTATGCTCTCTACCTTAATGGTTCACTTATGGCATTTATTATGATAACCTAAAAGAGTTAGGATATGGAAACCTTGTTGGAGAATATTATGAATTTAAGAAAAGACAAACCCTGTATTTAAAATGGATACAGGGTTTGTTGTGTCTATTTATTATTAAAATATTTCTTCTAAATATTTAGCTATTTCCTTAATGCTATCTTCTGCTTGTGGGCATACACCTATTTGATCTCCAAATCCATGTCCCATACCTCTATAGATAATAGTTTTTATCTCTCTACCTGCTTCTTTAAGTGTCTTAGCATAAGCAAAGTCTTCAAATACTAAGAAATCATGTTCTCCAAACATTAGTAAGGTTGGCGCTATATCATGTTGGTCATCTAAGAGTGGTGATGCGTATATGTGGTCTGGTTCTAAATTACCTTGCAAATATACATCTTGAAGCATTGTATTTTGTTTACTATCATCGTCTCCTGTCATCATCCCAAACATCATATTTAATAACTTTGTATGCTTCTTGCTACAATGATATTTAGATCTATCTACACCTTTGTAATGTTTGGTCTCAATACCTGCTATATTAATCGCTGGATAATATAAAACTCTAGCCCTTACCATATTTGTTTTTTCTTCACGATCTCGTAATGTAACTGCCGCTGCTAAGTTTCCTCCAGCCGAATCACCTGAAACCACCATTTTTGTATTATCTCCACCATATTCTGCACCATGATCCCTAGCCCAAAGGGTTGCATAAAAACAATCATCTAATGGTTGTGGATAATGATTTTCTGGACAAAGTCTATAGTCTACGTTAAATGCTAGGCAATCATAATTTTGCACTAATAATTTACACATCTGCTCTACTACATCTGCACTTCCACCAAAGAATCCTCCACCATGATAATACACAAATATAGGTAAATTATCCCCAGCATTTGTTCTCTTATATATTCTTATAGGAATCTCATATCCATCTGAACTAGATACTTTTTCATTAAAAGTCTCAATACCTTCTTCTGCAATATAAGTACCTTTATATTTATTAAACATTTTACGCATTGGCATTATTGATTCTAACACAGTTTCTGGTTCTTTTTGCTTTGGCATTAATTTCATTATATATGGCATCATTTTCATAGATTTATAAAGTCTTGGATCCATATCACCGTCTTCCCCTCCTTCTGGAATTGGCTTTAATAAAATATTTAATCCTTCATACTCTATCCATTTTGCATCTGATTGAAGCTTTTCTATAATACTCATATTATATTTTCTTCCCATATTTAAACCTCCTTGAACCTATTAATTATTACTTCTAGTTACAATATTGGCGCAATGCTATTTTTTTATTCTGTTTTTATTTTATCATATATTTAGTAAAAAATCATTTCAATAAAATAACCTCCCTTTTGTTAGACCTATGCTTTGTCTATCAAAAAGGAGGCATTTAAAATCTTATGAATTGCCTAGTATTTTCTTCTTCTCTACATCAAATTCTTCTTGTGTCAAAATGCCTTCATCTAATAAGGATTTTAACTCTCTTAATTGCTCTGCTTTATTAGGCTCTTGTTTTGGCGCACTAGTCGAAGGTGCTGTTGCTTCTTCAACTGCCTTAGCCATCGTATTTCCAATAGCCATTCCTGCACCTAATCCAGCTAAACCGCCTTCTTGCTTTGATGCATCTCTCATAGCTCGTGCTGTTTGATATTGCATGTATGTAGCCATGTCTTGCTTAGCCATACCAATTCCAGACTGTTCATCAATAAGCTTCTCAACTTCATCTGGCAATGAAACACTTTCAATAATAACATCAGTAAACTCAATACCTAATGCTTTTGCTTGCTGATTTACTTTCTGTTGAAGTATTACAGAAAGTTTTCTATATTCTGTTGCCAAATCAAGAACAGACATTGTAGTCTCACCTATAGTGATAGCAAATGCTTCTGTCACCATTGATGATAAATGTTCTATAATATCAAATGTAAGTACAATTCCTTTTGTTCCAAATACTTCTCTCATAAATACTGGGACATTTACTACTCTAAATGCAAATTTTCCAAAGGATCTAATTCTAGCCATAGAAAATTCTGAATCACGCTTTATAATTGGAGTCTTTGTTGCCCATTTATTATCAATAAATCGTCTTGTACTTAAAAAGTATACATCAGCAATAATAGGTGAATTAAACCCATATTTGAATGCTCCGAATTTTGATAATATAGGAAGATTTTCTGTTTTCAGTGTATGAGTACCTGGTGGCAATACATCTGCCAACTGTCCTCCTTTTAAAAATACTGCAGCTTGACCTTCTCTTACAATAACTTTTGAGCCTTGCTTTATTTCATTATCTCCACTTTTACGAGTATATTTACATACAAGTATTTTATTACTTGTATCTTCATATTGAATGACATCAACAAATTGATCCATCATTGATTCTAAAACACCCATCTTAACCCCTCCTTAATGTTTTAACGGAAGTCCATCACCATCTTTAAATGAACCCATTAAGATTAAAACCATATCTAAAATCCATCCCATACCAAATAAACCAAGTGTGCACAGGTATAGTTTTCCTGAATCAGGTTTTCCTACATAAAATTTGTGGACTCCAAAATAACCAAGAAAAAAACATAATATAAAGGCTATAATCTTGCTATGTGGACTTTCTGGAATAACTTTTCCAGGTTTATATCCACTGTTACTTTCTGGAATTGTATTTGTTACAACTTGTGGTTGACTTTGCGTAACATTTTCTGTATTTTGATCTTGTACTGGAACTGTATATCCACAATAGCTACACTTCCCATTTTCTATGGGTGCACCACATCTTGGACATTTATCTTCCATAATATGTACCTCCTAGCGTCTATATGTTAATGTATATTATACATTTATAATCTCTCGGTAAATCTTTGATCTATATTTCATACATAGCAATATTTTTCGACAATATATTTACATAATATCATTATAATAGACCCTAATTATAAAATCAAATGTTTTAATTTGTAAATACTTAATCTTATACTATTTTGAATATTGATATTGAGAAAATGGAATAAACGGAATAGACATATACATATCAGTATATTGTCTTATAATCTTGTTTGCTTCATCTTCAGATATTTCTGTATCATTTGTCCAATCATAATCCATATCTGTTGTTGTATACCATTTCATTACAGAATAATCATCTGGATTAGGTAAATCTGTTCGTAGTCCCTCAACTACATCTAAGGTCTTTCCATCTTGTACAATCTCTAATACATACCAGTCTGAGTATGCTGCTCCACTTGAACCTTCATTAGCAAATCTTCCATCACTACGCAAATAATATCTATTTCTTTCCCAACCAGTGATAATTGATTCAGGCTTACCATCTACTAAAGTGTATACTTCAAAAATCATGTTTTTTATTTCTGGATCATCGGAAGTGTATCCTATTATCAACTCTGAAATTCCATTTCCATCAACATCTGTTATGTAATAACCTGTATCTGCTAGATAATCTCCATCACCTGCATATACACACATATAATTTATTGAAGCTGCCGTAACACTCTCTGCATCCCATTTCTCACTCATTGCTATATAATATTTGTCTAATATTTCTTTGTAGTTATCTTCGTCTGAATTAACTGTATTTGCTGACTCTGTAGTATCAGTTATCTCTATATCAGTGCTTTTTTGTTCAAAACCTTTGCTACAGCCTCCTACAACAAATACTATAAACATGCATAAAAATATTAAAACTATCTTATTCTTCTTCATAATATATCCCTTCTGTTAACTGATAATGTCTGTATTATTATTTTATTCATTACCAGTTTATTTTTTGCTTTTTATGTAAATTTATTAAACAAATTGATTATAACATAATATAAGATTATATTAAATTATACTTTTCATAAATTTCACTTAATGCCAATTGATGTGGCTCAATCGCTTTTAAAATCTGACATAACCTTTCTAGTTTTTCGTTACTAAGTGGTAACTCTATGTCTGTAATTTTCATATTTGCCATGGCCTTCTCGGCATCATATCTTCCAACATATGAATATATACCAATTCGATCAATCAGACTATGTACATTGTGAGATCTAGGATCTATATCAAATGTTTGAAGTGAAATAAGATACTGAACATTTCCACTAGATGCTTCAACATACTTCCAATTTGACAAATCATATGGCAACTCTAAACGTTTACCTGATGTATACTTTCCTATTCCCTTTCCTGCATTTCCTCTTTCTGATATACCTGAAAATCCTTCTTGTATCAAATAATCTCTTAGTTTAATTCGTTCTTCCTCACGACGCTTATTATATATATCTTTTATTTCTAAAAATTCTTCCATTGAGTCAATCCTTCCTTTTTCTTATGCTACTGCATTTGCATTTATCTGTTAATAACCTTTCAATTATGTCAAACCCTTTCTCAGTTTCAAAGTTTATATCATAAAATATTTTATTTTTTCTAATTCCGAAATATACTCAACTATCTTTTCTTCAATTTTTATTTTACTCTCATTTAATAGTGGATATAATTCTGTTTCAGCCTCTCCAATCATTCCAAGTAAAGCACTAAATCTCCTATCATTTGCCCATGATAGATTTCCTTCTTGTAAACATTCGTCTATTCGTTCTTTGTTGATTACATCTTCATAAGTAAATCTGGAACGTCTAGCTGTTTCCATTTTAAATACTCCATTTTTCTTTACTCTATTACCTCTAGTGCTATTTCTCTTGCTATACCTCCAGCAATCTATTCTTTCTACATACTATCGTTAATTCCTATTTTTTGTCTTAATATAACTCGCTATAATTATCTCCTAAAAACACTTCTCGATACTCGCCCTTCTTAAGGCTTTCATCCAGTTTTAGATTTCCTATGGATACCCTTTTCAGATACACTACATAACATCCTATGCTTCTCATCATTCGCTTTACTTGATGTTTCTTACCTTCTGAAATAGTCAGATACCCTGCTGTTACCTTTTGTTTATAAAGATTATGTTTTATGGTATGGCAACCAACCTGTTCCATCTCGACCTTTAATTCTGTATAAGAGCCAATTTTTACAATCTCAACCTTTCCTGGCATGGTTATCTCATGCTCTCCAATATCCACTCCATGCTGAATAGCTTTAATTCCCTTCGCATCAATTGTACCGAATGCCCAGAAATAATATGTTTTCTCCACATGATGTTCTGGGTCCATTAATCTGTGATTCAAATCTCCATCATTAGTAACTAGAATTAGACCTTCTGTATCTCTGTCCAGACGACCTACTGCGAATAACCCCGTAGTATCTACATCTGTGAAATAATCAAATATAGTTTTATGGGTTGCATCTCTTTTTGCAGTAACACACCCCTGTGGTTTATTAAACATATAGCAAACCTTTTCTATAGTGGTAATTTCTTCGCCCTCATAACTAACACAATCCATCTCTTCATTAATTTCTTCTGCAGGAATTTGGATAACTTGTCCATTCACTTTGACATCACCTTGGTAAATGTATTGTCTTACTTTTTTTCGTGTTCCTATTTGAGCTAGGGATAGGTATTTATCTAAGCGCATATTATCTTCCTTTATTTTTATCATTAATGGCATTATTTATCTTTATCGTAATCATATAACAAATTCATTGTAAATTGCAACATATTAGTCTAATACGAATTTAACCATTCATTTTATATACATTTTTTCAAAAAACGTTGACTCTAACGTAACGTAATAATATATTATTTTATTATAGAACTTAGATATAAATAGCCGGCATTTTTTCTTAGTTCTTATTTGATAAAAGGAGTTGATAATTATGAAAACTGTAAGTCAAGTAACTAAATTAACAGGAATAAGCCCTCGTACATTACAATACTATGATGAAATATGCTTACTAAAGCCTACTGATTTAACCTCTGCTAATTATCGATTATACGATGATGAAGCCTTACAAAAATTACAGCAGATTTTATTTTTTAAGGAATTAGGTTTTAAATTAAAAGAAATTAGTGAATTTATAAACCAACCAAACTTTGATAGAATCACCGCGTTTAAAAAGCAAAAAGAACTGCTTTTGTTAAAACGTAATCGAACTGACAGACTTATACAACTTCTTAGTCATTTAGAGAAAGGAGAACAAATTATGAGTTTTAAAGAATTTGATTTAACCGACTATATTAATGCATTAGAAGATTTTAAGAATAATAATACAGACGCTATTATTGAAAACTGGGGAAGCATAGATAATTTTGATTTATTTATTAAAAAAGTTAAAGAGGATGAATCTACTGTTGCAAAACTAGCCATTAAACAATTTGGTAGTATTGAGAAATATACAGAAGCCATGAAGTACAATTTGAAGCACTTTTCAGAAATTATGGAACAACAAATGTCTGGAAATGTAAAAGAAATCACTCAGCAAAGTGATGAACTATATTCAAAATTAACTTCTGATATATCAAGAGATGTATCCTCTGATGAAATACAGCATATTGTCCAAGAAATTGATGCTTTCGTATATAAAAATGCTTCTGCTGATTTAGTTGAAACTGATTATTTAGCTGCTATTATCGATTCATATTCCAGCGATTACATTAGAAACATAGTAGATGCAAAATACGGTTTTGGTGCTTCTGATTATATTGTAAAAGCTTTTCAATATTATGCTAATAATGAACAGTGAAAGTAAATAGAATGAAATGATATAAAGAAACCTCGGAAATTCATATAAAAACGATATCCGAGGTTTCTATTATATTTGTATTTAACAAGTATTCTATACTAAATTTCGCATTTGTTCTAAAACTGTATCGCTATATATTCTTCCAAATTTCGATAAAATAATCTTACTTTTAATTATTAACCATAGCGCTACACAGTTTAAACATAAATCTTTATCTATCAGTCTTTTCTATCAATGACGAGTTAAATGTAATTTGAAATATATCATCATTAAACGCTAATACAACAGCCGCTTCATTAAACATTATTTCCCCAGATAATTTTTTCATAAATGCTTGATATCCATCCTCCGTCTTTGGTACCCAAATATCAAAACAATACCCTCCAACATTGATAGCTGCATCTAAACTATATTGTTTTTTAACAATTTTCACTTTAATATCTTCATCATTTGCAAAATATTCTACATACCCTTCATATTGATGATTCATTATCAAAACATTGAGCTTCAGAAGAGTTCTTTTCATTTCATTATAAGTATCCTCATCATCAAATAATTTAAATAACGTTGGCATAGCTGCCTTTTCCATAAGAGTATCATCATCCTTTACAGATCTCATATCACTCATGGATTTTTCAAATAGTTCCTCCTGCATTTTTAATAACCCATAATTAGATGGTGATATATATAATCCAATAGCGCCTATCGAATAACTCTGTTTAATTATTGACAGTTTATAGTTGTTATTAACATCAATTGTAACTTCTTTTTCACCAACGTTTATATAAAATAAATTAGTATACTCAAAACCAATATCTACACCTACAATATTGTCATTAAACTCTTGAATTGTATTAAACTTAACCATTCTATCTAACCATCTTGAAAAATATATATTTTTTTCTTCTAAATTAGCTCCATAACAACTTAAAGATAGTTCTCTTAAAACAAATTCATTATAATAATCCTCACTTAATTCCATGTACTTTTCAAAACAACTAAATGCCTCCTCAAATAATCCAAAATATCTTTTGATTTTTCCTTTTTCTAAATAAGATTTAGGATTTCTCTTATCAGCCATTATTGCCATATTCAAATACGTTAAAGCAGATTTACTATAACCATATGTCTTAGCCATTTCTATATAAGGTTCTGTAATTTCTGGATTAATGTTTATACACTCTTCAAATAATTTCCTCGCGTTATTAAAGTCTTCTATGTTTGCATAACTCATTCCTAAATACATATTTAATTCAAAAGTCTTTTCCATATTATTTATATAATGAACTTCATTAATGACATCCTTATAAGAGCCTAGCTCGTACAGAGCTTTTATATATTGAAATCTTCCCTCTATATTTTCACTTTTTATTTCGTCTTTAATGGAGATTACTTCCTTATATTTTCCATTCATATTTAATAACCAAAGATATATATTTAGATATTCACTATACTCTGGATAATAGCTATCTATATTATTAATTGCTTCTATAAACAAGTCGTTTTCAATTTTTAACTTTAAAGATTGTAAACCATCAAATTCCCTTGGATGTTTACGCATTTTTTCTTCAATTTCTCCAATTATTCTAATTTTGCTTAAATCATATGATTTTTTCTCAGATAAAGATGCAATTTTACTACTTTTATTTTGATTTATTATATCAATGATCTCTTTATAATCTAACAAACCTCCATAACGCCTTAGTTCTAAACTAATTTTCGAAATTAAAATCTCTAATACTTTTTGCACATCAACAAATAACTTATGCCTATCCGCCCATTCATATATTTCATTCTTTGCAATACGAACACTATTTATATCATCTATAATATAAAAATCTACATTAATAAATTTATTTCCATCAATTTTTCTTATCTTACATTCTTTTTCGAATTCCAACTTAATTTCTTCTTTTTCATTAAAAACTTTGGAATTTTTATAACGTTCTTTTAGTGAAATTAGATTTCTCATTTTGTCATCATATCCAGTACCAATAAAGACTTGATTCTTATTTTCATCATAATATTTACTTAGTAGATTTGAAACAAAATTTATGTCAAACTGATTAATCTTTACCTGAACATATAACCTCTCCCCATTATTGAATTCAATAGTAAAATCATCATGCGTCTCGAAAGTTATATACTTTAATTCATTATCAAGATATCGAAACATATATACAATACTTGCACAATCTTGTTCCGTAATACCAATGCTATTTATCATTCCTCCAACCATATTTCGCTTAAAATATTCTGTCATAGCTTCACCTCATCTTTATCCATTTATTTAAGTGTTTTATGAAACACTTTATCTTATCAAAACACTTCATCAATGTATCATCAAAATCACAATTTAGAATTAAATATTTCGTTTATTTTATCACTTCCAATTTGGTGGTAATCCTTTAATTTTTCCTTTTTTATTCAAACATTTTTTACATATTTGTGATAAGTGTGATACCATGCTAATTTTGGGACAGCTCAAACATTTTTTTACTTGTTTTTCAAAATCACTATAGTAATTGTTTTTAAACTTTTGTAATTCTCTTATTTCTAAATCTCCAACTATAAGAATATCATTTTCTCCACCTTTTATCTTTAAAATATCTTTATAATCAGTTTTATAAGGACCCGTCACCCTTGAATCCCCATATTTCGAAGTATTTGCTTGAACAATTAAGGTATGCAAATCTCTTGCAGCTGATTCAACTATACTTGAAAAATAATTTGTATCTCTATTTAATTGTGGCACACACAAAAAATCCACTTCACCCTTCATTATCAATCTTGAAGCAATATCTGTAAATTCAAAGCATAGGATTGTGCTAAATTTTTCTTTTCCATTATTTATCATGTAATATGCTGCTTGCCTAGGATCTTTACATACATAATTAAGCGCGGCTAATTCCACTACCTCTTCTGGTGCATAATAATTCTTTTCTCTAAATAGTGGAATCATGTTTTTAAAATATGTCTTTCCACACGTACTAGCAATTACACAAACAGTATTAAAAACTCGTTGATTACAGGCAATATATTGAAGTCCTGAAATAACTGTAATTCCATATTGTTTTGTAAAACTACCAATATCACTTAGCCACAATGCAGGCATATAGAATTCAGGAAAAACTAAGTATTTTACATTCTCCTCTTTAGCAGCATTTAAAATCTTATATAAGCCCTGCTTCTTTTTTACCGTTATCCCTTTTGCTGGATTTAACAGGATATCAATAACTTCATCTTCATTAATTTTTGTGTTCACTAAACCTACTTTTGTATTTCTATCATCCCAGTTATGACTTATCTCAACATCTTTTCTAACAATATTCAATTCATGAAAATATTTTTCTTCATCATAAATTATAGGATTGGGAATATTTTTACTTAAGCAGTTCATTCTAATATAACTTTTAAATATTGAATCGTTATCACTACGCGTAACCTTGTCCCTATTTCCTATTGTAAAATAGAAAATGCAAAAATATAATTCATGCAAATGAATAAATCTTGGAGACCAACGTATTTTTTCCTCATCTAGCTTAAATAATCTTTTTCTGATATTTGCATCTGACAATATTTTATTCAAATCCATATTTATTAATGGAATTTCATTAATACTATCATCTATAGAATAATTTATTAACGGAAATGAGACCATATTATGACTAATCATATTGGTTTTTCTTATCTTTTTTCCTAAAATTCTATGTTTTTTCAATTTTCCCCTATTGTAGTCTAGTGCAACTGCTAACGCAATTGATATATCTAGTTTATATAATAATGATTGCTTCAATTTATTTAATACTGCATTCTTCTTTTTTGAATAAATTTCTCCATCTTCAATATACTCAAAGGAAAGCCCTTCTATCTCTTTCTTAACATTATAATAAAACATATTAGCCTTATCTTTATCTTTACATAAAATTAACAACTCAAAAATTGTTCTCCATGTATTTGAGAATTCTATTACCTGACTTCCTGAATAAAAATCAATTATATCTGACAAATAACTTTCAATATATTTTTTATCATATGAAGTATTTTTTAAAATCATTTTTAGTCCATTGATAAATAATGTTGCATTATAATTATCACTTTCCATAAATTCAAGATTTCTTATTTTCATAGATTCATCTCTCGAATTCATGGTGTAAGCCCTGCTATTAAAGGAATCACTTAGAACATCTATGTCTGGCAATAGATTTGCTTCACTTGAATTTTTTTTTAATTCTTCGCAATATACATCAAGAAGAATATTCTCTTTACCCTTTTCAAAATAGAAGCAATTGACTTTTTCACCTTGTAATTTAGCTGATGGTTCTGCAAAAAATTCATATTCACCATTTGTATTCTTTGCATTCAATATTTGATTCTTGATCAAAATATCTTCAATAATTTCTTCTGCCGATATATATTCTATTTGACCTGTGCCAACAACTATTAACATATCATCTACATATCTTCCATAATATTTAGGATTTAGACCTTTTTCTATACTATTATCAACCCCTTCAAGTGCAATATCTCTTAGTACTAACGGACTTATTAACCCAATTGGGAATACCGTTTTATTCGCTGATTTTTTAATTCCCTTTTTATACTTGACAACTAATTCTGTATATTTACTATATATGTCCCTTATTATAGATGTAAGAAATTCAATTCTATTATATAGTTCATCGTTAGCAAATAATTTAGCAAATTCTCTAAAATCAAAATCAATATAATAATAAAAGCTTTTCAAATCAAAACTAATCATTACCGTATTTTCATTTTTACATGTTTCCATAGCTGAATCTAATGCTCCATTTCTCCATTCTGTATAACATTGAAAATAAGGTTCAAAACAACGATTAGATTTAAAATCTATTCCTTCAATCAAATTCTCTTCCTTTTTAAAAACTCCTTTTTTAAATCGTCCCGCATGAGAATAATTAAACTCTCCATAATGCCCTGCGTATATCTTTTTAATAAACAGCGCCCACATTAAATCCAAAATTAATAATTCTACTGGTACATCTATTGTAAAATTCACTTTGGAAATTTTTTTATTCTTATCTATATTACCTCTTATTAACCTCGTATCACCAGTAATGTTTTTAAACGTCTTTGGTAAAACACAAATTTTTATCTGTTTTTTTAATCCATCAAAATATTCTATATTATCCTCAAATAAGTTCTTTGATAACATTTCTAGATTATTGTTAAATTTTTCATCTGCTTCAAACTCAACTATTTTCATTTTTATATACAACAATGTCTTATCATAATAATAATAGGATTTAATCTTCTTGTAAGCGCCCTCTATCATATAACGTACATTATCCAAACTATCAAACATCTCTGCCTCCTATACTGAATATAATATTCTCTCTGATATCCTTTGTATAACTTTTATTCTACTTTCTACTCATATCTAAATCTCAACCATTAATTTTCTCAGTGTCCTACGATATTTAGATCTTGAGTTGATATCTATGCATAGCTATCAACGTCTTTCGTCATTTATTTCAATTATTTCTTATAATACACCAAATCTAATAACATTTAAAGCATATTATCTTCGATTTTTTCCTTTCGATTATTGTCAGCCTCTTTTCTTGAATAGTTATACTTGGAATATCCTAAATATGTTTCTAACATTCCCTGTAGGGTGATTTTTTAATATATCTTTGCTATCTTGTATTGTCTTTGAATTATAATGTTCCAATAGATTACTGATAAACGCTTTGCGTTAAGGTGATAATTATTTTGTCTTGCCATAGAAAAATCCTCCTAGATTAATATTTTTAAAATTAATCCAAGAGGATAACATCTTTAATTTACACAAATTTTTTACATACTTTATATTTGTTATATACGGTCTTTAATCAACTATCTCCCAATGTCCACTATACCCAATTCCTACATATTAAATATTAATCTCTTAATTTAAAATCCTTTGTAACGTTTGAATTCCAATATCTAATTCTCTTACCGCAACGTTCATTTGAATTTCGCTTTGCTCCATTCTCACGTATGGCTGTCACCATATTTGTAAATGCACATATAAAATGCATAAATTCCTACATTTTAACTTTGGAATTTTTAAGCATTTCTATTGTACCATTTACAAGTTATCTGCTCTTTCATATACAAAACTTCCTTTCGTTAATATTCAGCATTTCAGAATATATTGTCACGATTCTACTTAGATTTTCAAGTTTTTACATTACTCCGTTATTATCTGTAATGATTTTAATTGCTTTAAGAATTTATCCGCAATATAATATTGTATATCTAAATTTTCAACTTTTAATTTTTTAGCCTTTATTACTATTTTTAACCTTTTATCCGAAACACCCATTAATCCAATCTCATTTTCCAAAAATAATTCTCTGTTAACCTTGGATATATTTTCAGAACTAATTGCGACATAAACTTCATCCGCATATTGCTTATATCTAATTGCTTGCTCCAGTCCCGACCTCCAATCAGAAAGTTTAGCCTCAATTGCCGTAAATTTCTTTGTAACTGCATCAACTTTTTTAATTGAAGTTATATAATTATTTTCAATTTTTATATACCCCATACCTTCCAATTCTTGCAAGAAGTGGTAAAACTTTTGAGCGTTCCGTTTGTCATTAATACCCACCTCACTTATATCTGTCCTCTTATTACAATAAATATTATTAAAATAATAGTATGCGTTGAAGTATTCATCAAATACAATGTTATTCCTGCTTATATTTGTTGTATATACAATATCTGCAATATTATTTCCACCCCTTAATTCTCTTACTATATACTGCGTACCATACTTATCTTGTAAATCACTAACTAATTTCTCAACCAATTCTTTTTCATTTGAGAACATAATACTGGCCTCCTTAAATTACTTTTTCTAAATTTTTTAGCAATTTATAATAATCATTATTTTTTTGACTACCCATAATTTCTTTGGGTATATTATCAAATGCTTCAATTGCATTACTAATTCTATTAGTAATATAGTTAACTTTATTTTGTTCTTCACATTTATTTATTTTTTCTACTTCATCTAGCATCATTTGCCAATGATGCAGTTTAACTCCTTTTTCTCCAGTTCCTATATCTATTGCTGATTTATTAATACACCATTGACAATCACAAACTCCAAAATAGCTATACATCTGTGCAAAAGCAAAGGTATCCTTTTTCGGATATGTCAAAAAAGATAATAATTGTGGAAAATAATATTTGGAATACATGTTAAATGATTCCTTCTCTTCTTTGATATATTGCTCATCAAAATAATCAATACTTGCCAAACCAAGTGAAAAACCCTTAATTCCCTTTGCGATGAGTGTTAACCCCAGTGAAATAGGTACTTTAAGCGCAATCACTGGCTTATTTGTATACTTCTGTAGATTTAGCATAAATTCTATGTAACTTCGTAATGATTGCTCGTTTAGTTGCTTCATATCTGATACTTGTACTACAAAAGCATCTACATTCGCATGAACATAATATGATAATATTTTATTCATCTGAAATACTAAATGCCCCAATCCTATTGAAATCATTGCATATTTTATTTTATCATTTTCAACTATCTTTGAACTATCCTCTATTAGTTGAATATTCATTTTTATCCAATCTTCTACTTTATCCACCGTATAATCAGTATTACTTATATAGTGGTATGGCAAAATCAATTGTTTTCCATTAGAAACTGTATTATACCACTTTTCAATATATGCTAATCTTTGTGCAGGATTTTCTAAATACTCTAGTGATATAACTCCTTTTTCAGGTGCATATGGCAATTCTAAAAGTCCTTTAGTCCCAGCGAAAGCAAAATAGGATAATCTTTGCGTTGATGGATCTATAATAATATCTTCGAAATTATTGCTCTCAAAATACCTATGCAACCCTTTCATCCAGTTTCTAACGTGGATAGGATATATAACCCCAGCTTTACTTTTTTCTTTAAATTGCTTTGTTACATCAAGTTCTTTATATACCCATGCATAATATTCCCCTAAAACTTTTAATTCACCTTGTATATCCTCACCACTAAATGCGGTTATAAACTCTGTTATACTTTGAAATCTCGCAAAAGGTTCTTTTGCCGTAGCTTTGTATACTATTTTTTCCAAGCCATCACTAATATTATTATTGAACTGCTTTGGTGGAATAATCGGGTCATTTAGAATCTTCATCAATAATTCAGGTAATGTGGCTGCCTTATAAGGAATACTTCGGGTTAATAACTCATACAAAATAATTCCCAAAGCATATATATCTGCCCGATAATCAATATTTTTACTATCTTTTAATTGTTCTGGTGACATATATAGCGGTGACCCTATCTGCATTCCTGTTGATGTAATAGAGGAAAAATCTACAATTTTGCTTAGACCATAATCAATTATTTTTATCTCCCATTCACTATTAATAAGAATATTATCTGGTTTTAAATCCCGATGTATAATCCCTTCATCTCCAATAATTGTGCTATGTAGTTGGTTTACCCCCTCCAGTATTTTAACAAAAATACGTACTAAAGTATCAAGGTCCTGCTCTTCCTTAATCAGATTTCTAAGAGTAATACCGTTAAAGTACTCCATTACTATTACATATTCATTAATTCCAAACTCATTTTGAAACATAAAGTCATCTACATATTTTATTAAATTTGCTCCACTTACATTTTTTAAGACATCTATTTCACGAGTTATTCTATTTTGTTCATTCTTAAACTCTTCTAAAATATATGTCTCCGCTAATACTTTTGCGGCATATATATTCCCATCCTTAGTTACACGATATACTGCTCCAAAGTTACCACTTCCTAATGCTTTTTCAAATAAATAGTCATTTATAACATTCCCTACAATATTCATAACCTTTCATCTCTCCTAGAATTTTTTTGTAAAATCTTCCCTTGCAAATATTCCAATACAATATCTGTTATAAATTTTTATTGCTTTCTATTCTTTGTGATAAATGTCAATTAATAACACTCTCAATTATTAACAGCTATCCATTATTGACCTTTATCATCAACATTCTTTAGTAACAGTTTTTCAACCCAAAAAATATATGATATATAATAATCTACTAGCTTCATTATACCTTAAGTTCTATAGATTTTCAAACAAATAGTCATTGCAATTTCATTGTATCATTCTCCTCATTAGCCCCTTATATTATATATACTCTCCTATGCCTGACTTGCTGATTTCTGCACATTTCCATTAATAAGAATATATTTGATTTTATCCTTTTCTTTAATTCAACCGAATTATAATAATCTTCAAAAGAATCCAATCGTTTCCTATAACCATTATCAATAACTAAATATATTGCTTGTTTTGTATCTTCTTGTGACATATAAATTGGCAATTGCTTCTTCAATCCATGCAAAAGCTGTGGATTAGAGGTTAATTTAACTTCAACTAATACTTTTTGCTTTTTACCAATAGATAATTTAAAATCAACTGGCCCATGACCATTGTTTACCTCTCTTGACAAATCTATATTGTTTGCTGTGCAATATGCATCAGCAATACCATAGAATAATAATTGGGCTGCACTCTCATGCTTTGGATTATTTCCATCATATAATAAACACCATAACCCGTTATCTTCTACTAGTTTCTTAAACTGCTGACATATCGTCTCAACAACATTTAACATATCTGATAAATTTTTCGGTTGCCTTAGTATAATAGGGTAACTATCGACTTCTTCTTTCGAAATACGATACCATATTATCTCTCCCGCCGGATCACTATTAAAATCATATTCTTTTACAATTATGTTATACCACAACATTACATACATTCCCTTGCTTTCAAGTTCCAGATTCATCCTTGCGATGACATCGCAACTGTAAGATAAAGATTTATTCAGCAATAAGGAAACTTCCTTTGCCGTCAAATGCAATTGCCTTGTTCTCTCCATAGAATCAACCTCCTCTCTGTATCTATATAAAAATTTCAATTTTTCTAACAAGATACATATGTATCTGTTTTGCATATTTGTCATTATTCAGATACATTTGTTTCTTGTTGACAGAGTTTTTATTTTTTTGTTTGTCTTCCAGATTATTAGTAAAAATAGTATTCTCCACTTGGTTGGCAATGAAATGGCAAGTTAACATCACCTACAATTATTCTTTTGATAATTACACAAAATTTTTTCTGTATCTTCCTCTTTATCTGTGATAGAATACAAATGTATCTATCAGACACAAATGCATTTGCTTATATATAAAATAAAAAGGAGTTTCACATGACTGTTGGTGAGAAAATCAGAACTTACCGAACCATGCGTGGCATCTCTCAAAAGACTTTAGGAGAACTAGCTGGCAGTATCAATGAAGTTACTATAAGAAAATATGAAGCTGGTGATCGTAATCCAAAACCAGACCAGCTATTAAAGATTGCTAATGCTCTAGGACTAAGTATTAACCTATTTATGGATTTTGATATTGAAACTGTATCGGATGTGCTGTCACTCATCTTCAAAATGGATGAACAGGTTGATATGGAGTTTCTAGGTAAGAAAAACAAAGAAGGAATCTATAATCCTGATTTCATTACAATTAAATTCAACAATCCTGCTATTAACAGAAAGTTGGCTACATGGGCAAGAACAAAAGATTTGGTACAGAAAACTGTAGCTTCTAGAAATGAAGTTGAAAGCTATGCTGAATATGAAGTTGAAGTCGCTGATATAAAAGAAAAGCAGAAGTGATTAAGCAGAGCTTGGCGGATGACAATATCATCGTAACCAAAAATACTTCCGCAACAACATACAAAAATAAGAATTAGGAGTTTAAATCACATGACAAAATATTATATCATTTTAACACTAATCTGCTTGATGACAATTACACTTTTCTGTTTATTAATGTATTTTGATTCAAAACGAAATTATAATATCAATAAAATATATGGTCGTCTTATTAACGAAAACGGATGTCTATTCATTCGTTATTCATACTACATTTGGCAAATTAAAAAAACAAAACTTCTTCAAAATGCTTTTACAGATACTATCGTTTTTAATAATATAACATATTCTATTGTAGCAGTTTTTTCTGATCAATCTTATTCTCCACGTGAATCAGTGCTCATTCCGTTTATTCACAGAGAATACGTCCTCCAAGTTGAACTTTATCATAAGTCCAATACAACTAACAACATAGTCAACACTACAACTATCAACGGCAATAATAACACTGTAAATGTAAATCAGAATATTGAAAATAATATGTATTACTATATTGAACAATTTCTATCCCAAGATATCAATTCTACAGATATGCAACAACTAGAACTTTTTAAATACAAATTTAAAGCAGGTGAAGCATCTGTTTCTGATGCAAAAAGAACAATTGAAGTGCTAACCAAATACGCTCCGTATATTTCTTTCGTTACTGCACTCATAAATATCATCAAAGCTATTTTTCTATAAAATAGAATCAAACTAGAATCAGAGCAAAAAAACAATCGCTACAAGCCCCATAAATACTAGCTTGTAGCGATTTTACTATCTATTCAAACTCCTCGGCGGATGAGGTGAACTGGTTGTTTTATATTGGTTTTTCCTGCTTTTATTATTCTTGTTTTATAATTTTTGATGTAGTATTTGTGACTTTAGAATTTTTCAGAGCCAAAATAGAGCCAATTACCCATAGTCCCTCATTACGCCTTATCTATCCATTTAACTAACTACATATCAAATATAAATCCAATCCATAAGTTTCAAATAAATAATTATCACTTGCTGCTAGTATTTGATTCATTCCCTCAGATATTTTATTCGAATGAACTCCTGGTTGGACAATATAAATTTTTAAGCATGAAGGAAACACTTTCAATCTATTCTTTATTTCATATAAACTTGAAAAATCTCCAAGTTCAAATCTAGAAGGTCTCCCACTTTTATTGCGATCATTTTCTCGTTTAACCATTCTATCAACTACTTTATTTAGATTTTGTTTCCAATTAACTGATTTTTCAGCCTGTCCACATACTTCATATAAATCAGCTACCCTACCTCCTGGTTTATCTCCATGTGCAAACTTACAGTGGTAAAATTCAAAAACTATCTCCTCAGTTTTTATTTTTATAGCAATAACATCAGCAATTTCACCTGAATTGTCATCATCAAAAATCAGAGCATATTCCCTACTATCTTTCAACTTTTTAATTAAATAATATTGAATACTATCTACATTTTTTGATAAACCTTGAGATTCTTTTTTAATGTCTACCCCTTCCCATTCCCATTTAATTATTTTGTTCACTGAAAAATTTAGTGATTGTTTTTCTTTAAGTGTAACATAATAATTTCCCTCAAGCATGGACTGGTCTACAAATTTGATATTTGGTGGATTCTCCTGAAAGAAATCTTTTAATAAAAACTCTTTTTTACTTTTATTTATTGATAAAATGTTACCTTCTTTATGTTGTATCCTAAATCCCTCTTTATCAATTGTAAATAAAAACTCTTCATGAAAATTTTCTGATTTTACACAAAATATAATATTATCAACTTCTGTATTATCACACAATAATATTTCTGTATTAAAAATAGCTTCATCTATAATTCCATTATGTAAATATACCGCTGTCTCATTACATAAATCCAATTCTATTGGCCAATCAATTCTATATGGTACTATATTAGGTATTTCAGTTATTATTCTAGGTATTAATACCCCATCAAGTATTTCCTTAACATTTATAGACGAATCCATTATCTTATCAATTGTCTTATTACACCATTCCATCCAATAGTCAATACTTTCAACCCATCTTGACCAGATTGTTCCTTTGTAAGAACATCCAATGCTTGCTTTTCCATTTCCATCATAACCAACACCAAATATATTTGATTTCGTACTGCTACTCTTTTGAGCCTCACTTATCCCTTGTGCTATATCCACCCCAGCAAACATTTTATATCTAACTGGACCACTAATTGCTGAATTGAGACCAACTGTTCCCAACATTAATCTATTAATTCCGTACAAACATTTAAAAACCTGTTCACCCATTATCCGTTCACATTTACCACAAATAGCCTCAATCAGCTTAGTTGCTGCTGTTTTTACAGATGTATTTACAAATGCAATATTCTTTTCTCTATTTATATATACAATATATAATTCCCAATTAAGATTTGTAATTTCTCTATATGTTGACCACTCTATATTTGACTCTGCTGCTTCAATAACAATGAGAACATTTTTATCCTCATTAAGATAATATTTGCATCTATCAGCATTAAAAACTTTTTCCCAACCTTCCCACATTGGCTGGGCATCCGTAATTTTAAAAGCTTGCATACTAACCTTCGGAATGATTTGTTTAATGCTAATGCCTTCTATACCATTACCACTGAAGCCACTTTCCAACTCTTGTAGCGTCACTTCTTTACCTACTGCCTTCGAAGACATATCCGCTAATATTTTATTCCAATCTGAATCTTGTGAATATAATTCTTTCAAAGAACCCTTAATATTTTCATTTATAATATTTGTCACTACTGAAGCATCACCTAATCCATTCTGTGTTCTTGCAAATCTTCCTATAAATTGAAGAGTAATTGGTAATGATTGATATCTGTCATGTATCGCAGCTATCTTTAAATTAGGTATATCAATTCCTTCACCAAACATATCTACACAAACAACAATCCTAGATTCAAGCCTATAAAGAGCACTAATACGCTCTCTCTTCTCTATTGCACTAACACCACTAACAATAAGTACCGGATTATATTTCTTATAGTACTTATTGTATATATTATCAAATAACTCATTTGCTCTTGATATTTTTGTGGTTCTTACAAGAATTATATGTTCGTATCCTTTTCTAATATCATCTTCTAATCTTTTTACAGCCTGTTGTGCTATTGATAAATCACCCTTTTCTTCATTAAATTCAGTTATTGGATAAAAATTTATTTTTTGAAAATACCCTTGTTCTTGAGCCATAGACAATGGAAAGTTATAAATAATTTTACCATCTACCTTCTTTCCATCATTTCTAAAAGGAGTAGCTGTAAATTGAAGTATCTTTCTATCTTTGAAATTCGATTTAAATGCACTCCATGTAGGTGAAGCAATATGGTGAGCTTCATCCACAATAAGTAAATCCGTAAATTCAGTTATAACTTCCTGTTGAGATTTTGAAAATTTCGAAATTAAAGATATGGTTGTTACAATAACATTTGTATTTTCTATTAATTCTAATAGCTCATCTGTTGTCTTTGGTAATGACTTTAGTAAAACAGTTGTCGGATACCATGCCTTTTTATCAACTATTCCTATCTTTTTTAGAACTCCAAAAGTACTAACTTTTTCTACAGTTTGACTTCTAAGCAAATTGGATGGCACTACTATTACTGTGTGCTTAATTTGTTCTGATACTATAGTAGCTATCATTGTTTCTGTTTTACCAGTTCCTGTTGGCATAACAATTGTAGCTGGCGATTCTTCAACTGTCCAAAAAGCCTTAATTGCAGATAATGCACCGAATTGTGGAATCCTTAACCCTTTTGTCTTACTTTCTATATCCTCTTTTCTATAAAGAAAGGCATTGCTCCAAGACCTAATAACTTTGTCATCTGAAACACTATTTTTACTACAAGAGTATTTGTAGTTATTTCCTACTTTCCTTTTATCTAATTCCATGTTTCTCCTCCCTTTATTTTATTCTTTGCTTTATATTTATCAAACACTCTCCAAAAATTAAAACAGACATCATTCCCAATAATTCACATATACTACTGGCTTATATCCTAATAGTCTTACTTCTTTCTTCCATGAATCCAAACGATTTTTTAACATTATCATTTCTAATTTTGTTATATCCGGCTGATCATTAATTAGTGGTAAATGTTTATGATCTTTTAAAATTATCCAAACAGCTATATTTTCTATCATAGGCATATTTGTTAGTAGTTTATGTTTATAAGCTTTGGTTGAACTTACTGACTGCTCAACTGCATAACTCAATTTAGAAGATGAATTTCCAATCTTAACGGCAAACATAGTTTTATCTTTGTATAAATCCATTAGCTCAATTTTATCTCTTCCTATCTTATCTTGACATCTATCATAATTCTCAAATCCGTATCTTTCCTCCATCACATTATTAAATACTCTTTCTGCATAATATTTATTTTTTATTTTTTTATAAATCTCACTATCAGTTAAATTTTTGTATTCTTCTAGTCCCTTTTCAATATCAAATTTATCCGTAACATACTTTTCTAAATCCTTATTTGTGAAATCGTACTTTGGATTATAAATAGCTTGTATTTCCCTAATAGAATCTTGAAGATACTGCACATAATCATCATTAAAATAATACCAATCTCCTTTTAACAATAAACACCTTTTTACATCATTTGTATAATCAATCATTCGTTTAATTGTTTCTGTACAAACCGGATTATTATCTTTATTACTTACGACTTTAATATTCAAAAAATCGTCTTTGATATTTAGTTTATTATCTTTAACATACTGCATGATATTATCTTTCGAAAGCTCTTCAATATCATTTTCCATTCCCCGTTTATACTTTAAAGTAAATGTTGCATCATTATTATTTAAAATTTCAGTCGCACCTATAATATCTAACTCAGATATATTAATACAATTTATATCCTCTTCAATTTTTTCAATAAGCTCACTATCTAACTCTTCTATTATTTCATTATCTTTTACCTTGCTAAACACTGGTATTTTATATAATTCTTGTCTCTCTCTCACCTGTTTGACATACTCTATGAATGTTAAAATACTATCAATGCTATTTTCAGAAACAATAGTTTTTATAGAGTGACCAATTTCCATTATTTCTCCATGAATGGTAAACGTCTTATCAATATCTGCTTTTGCTTTAATCTTAGCAAAAGACTCACCACTATCAAACTCTAAGTCATTATAATCTACATATACATTAATCATTTTATTTCTTTGAGCGTTTGGTGCTGTCAATGTAGTTGTTTTAATTTGCTTAAATTTAATCCTTCGAGCAAATTCAAACGCAAAGTTCACATCGCAATACTTATCCACAGCAAAATATGATAGACCATAGGTTAGTACATATGTACATTCTTCATCTTCAATAATTAGTAAAGCCCGAGGGGGTGAAGTTATACTCATTTTTTCATAATCATATTGGTCTAATACCCACTGCCAGCTAAGCTTTTTTTCTTCATTTGGTATATTAATATAAGTTCCAACCTCATATTTTATTTTTTCTTCATTGATTCCTTTATATTCTTCACATCCTAAACATTCAAATTTTTCATTTACTTTTTCAATAAATTCTTTTTTCTTCTCAGAATCAATTTTATATAAATTTATTTGTCCCATAATGTTCCTCCATGATTACTCCATAAGCATATTTTTAATACTAATTATAAAATAAACTCATGATACCTTATTTCATTTTACAACATTTTTCTTTATTTTCCCACAAGTTTAGTTCGACAATTTTATACATATATCAGTTTTTTTACTTAATTTGGCATTTTAAACTAAGTCGTATAGTTATTTCTATCTTCGTCATAACACATCCTTAACTATCATACCTAAAAAATTCTCTCGACAACGCTTCTGCCATCCCCCTACTATATCCCTTCTTTAAATACCCCTGCACAATCCGACCAGACATTTCTGTTAAAGGGCAAACACCGTTATCCTCCTTTTAAAGAAAAAGGCAAAACGAATTATTCTCCCAAAAACAGTTTCCCAAAAATAAGATGACTCATAGATATTTAGGAATTCAGGATTATATACTTAAAGCCATAAGCTCTACAATGCTTATATTCTCAAGGTTTTATCCTAAATTATTGGAATAAAAAACAGACCGTGGAATGGTATTGAAACCATATCAAGGTCTGTTCTTTTATTCACATATTCTGTTTTTGGGGATAATTCATTTTGCCCTTTTGAGGATAATGATGTTTGCCCTTTAACAATATCCGCTACTCAAACTCGTCCCGAGCATTTTATCATAGCATAACAAATATTGATAAATAGTGGTTTATGATATATTTATTTCATGAAATGTTATGGTTTTCACAATGTTTTTGATTCTTTTAGTAGCAAATTAGTAGCAGACTTTTAATATCTAAAGCTTGATATAATCTACATTTTAACTATTAATATAATTACTAAATCTGCATTATTAAATGCAGCACTAAGGAGGACTCTGCTATGAGCAATAAACATAAAAATCCAACTATAAGTTTCAGGGTTTCTGACTATGAACGACAAGCTATTGAAGCACGTATTCTTGCTAGCGGTATGCTGAAGAAAGATTACTTTATCCGTTCTTGTATATACAATCGCATATGCGTTGTTGGCAAGAAAGAAATTATATATCCTTTGGTTGAAGTCATCCGTAAATTATACATTCAACTTTGTACCATACACACCGCTTTTACTAGCAATACTTCGACCACAGTTCCAACCTCAGAGGAAATATCAGCACTTAAAGTTGAATATGAACTAACTCTAAAAGCCATTATTGATATGCTTGACGGTGCCAAGTATTTATGGGAAGGTGAACGCCATGAATGATTTTAATTTTCAATTCGCCATATACAATCCATTAACTGATACCGTGGAAGTCAATATTGGAACAGGTACTGCTTTATTTATACGTTGTCAAGATTTTAATTCTACAGTTGTTTATGATGATCCAGATGATATTGTTTATTTGTATCATCTAGCTGAAGAACAACCATTGATGTATGCTGAATTTGCATTATCTGGTACTGGTTTGCAGGATTACGTGGATGCTATGAATGAATTTAATTAAAGTAATTTACCAGTCTCATTTTAAGATGGGACTGGTAATTCTATTAGCTCTATCTGGAGTTTAGTCAACACTCTCCCAATGTCCACTAAATCCACTTCCTACATATTGAACATTATCCATTTCATTTAAAATTCTTTGTAATGTTCGAGTTCCAATATCTAATTCTCTTGCCATGTCTTTTCTAGTAATCTTATTATTTTGCTTTATCATTGTAATTATTTTTTGTTGCATCTCTTGAACACCTTGAGTGCCATCTTGAGTGCCATCTTGAGTGCACCTTTCACTATCCGGTCCTACTTTTGAAGTTGCGATGTTTTTTAAAGGTATTGTAATTTTAAAAATATTGCCTTCATCAAATGATGGTGTTCCACCAGAGTAAAGCTTTGTATATTTATTTGTATTTCTCATTCCAGAACCCAACTCATCTGCAAACCCAATCTCACGGAAAACTTTAGAAATTGGTGGATTCTTTGGAAATGGTTCAAATCTGTCTAGCTTAAGTTCTCCAATCCCATGTGAAAGATTGCTATTTTCTGTATAAATTTTATCCTTCTCAATAATAAGCTTGGCTGGAAATCCACTAGAATAGTCCCGATGCGCCAAAATATTTGAAACGACTTCACGCAATATTCTATCCCTCGCACTTACGCTTTGAATTCCATCAAGCACAAATAAATCATTTAAATGCTTTTTACCAAATTCCATAAGTCTATCATAACTATTTATAAGATTTGTAATGATTACATCACGATCATCATAACGATCTAAATTTTCAACTCGATAAATTGCATCCGTCTTGAATTGAGGCATTACTGACATAATAGACGAATCTTTACCAAATAACAAAATTGCTGCTAATGTTATTCCTTCTTTATATGTTTCCATGTCTGTCAGAATTAATCCTGAACTTCGTAATATCTCTTCCTCATTCATAGTCGCCCATGGATGATTATCGACACGTCCTGTTGCCATTTTTCTTGCACGCTTTATCAAATCCGTATTAAGAAATTCTATACCTAATCCTGGATACACCTTATTTACATAATAGCTACCTTGCTTTCTGGCATATATTTTATACACTAGTTCTTCATTCTTTGTTATATCTATATCACCTTCATATGTTCTATCCCATATGATTCCGTTGTGTCTTCGAACTTGCCCCCCTTCAGGGACTCTAATATAAATAATATTGACTTCTGGTTCCACTTCATAAACCTCTGGTGTCAAATAGAGTGGTGGATAAACTTTATTTGCATTATTAATTGCCGTTGTAAAGTCTTTAAGCATTTTATCCATCACATATGGTTCTACACCTAAAATTTCTCCATTGTCTTTTACTCCAAGAAAAATATGTCCACCGTTACGATTATTAAAAGAACATACCGTATCGTAAACATCCTTTGTTATATCATTTCTTGATTGTTTAAATTCAACGTCTATTTTTTCTCCAGTGTAAATCAGTTGTTTAAGCTCTTTTATGGTCAAAATTTCACCTCCCAGTAGCATTTTTATGTGTATAACTTCTATGTATCCACTTCATTATTTGTACTTTCATGTTTTTTATCAGTTTCTTAATTTTACTCTAAATAACAGCTCTATTATGTTTGTAAAATACCATAAATATATTATCATCATTAAATCTATATTCATTCATTAAAATCACATTTCACTTGACCCACCATGTTCAAAAAACTTCTCAAAATCTGTATCCATTTCCTTAATTAACTCGAGTTCAGTCACTGCTTCTGTTTTATTTTCCATCATGTCACCAATCAAATTAAAACCCGTATTAGCATAGCTTTGGGCTAATTTATAAACTTGTTCTTTATTTGAAACTGCATCTAAATCATTTTTATTCTCCATATTATGAATGAATGCTGCATACAAAAAAGAATCATGTTGTGTCCTCACATACTCATCACGGATGAATGTATCTGGTTGTTTAACTTCTGTAGGAAGAGTGTCCATACCAAGCGCCATAGCAAATAAAAACAAGTCAATTCTTGGAGTACTTACACTTTTTCCTCCACCCAACTGCAAGTCTAAAAATTGTGTCTCATCAATTTTATTGACAATTTTCTTCTGTTCTGCACCATAGTAAATTATTTTAGGTGTTTTATTATCGGACATATTCTACCCCTCCATTATCGTAGTGACTTTTTCATCCGCAGTTAATAGTTCAACCAAAGAACTATTAATAGGTTCAAATACACTTTGAATTTCTTTTGAGTATTCTGATGTTGTCAATGTTACTATTACCTGTTTATTTCTTGAAACATTCTTCAAGACATCCGCAAAATTTCTTCTATTTTCAGTATCAATACGTCCAACTGGAGTATCTATAAATAACATAGAATCATACCCTGCAACCTTCTGTAGGGCTAACGTAAATGATAATGCAAGTAGAGCCCTTTCACCTGCACTGCAGGTTCCAACCGTAGGAAATCCATCAACATCATACATTTCTAAATTATATTTTTCGTCAAGCTCGATTTTACTAAAAGATTCTGATTTCCATTCCAGATCTGAAAAAATTTGCATAGTTTCATTCTTCATTTTGTCTCTTACTTCATCCATCATTTCAACCTCGATTCCTGAAACAATATTTCTTGCTTGATCCGCAAATGCAATTTTTTTGTTAATGTATTCAAATTCTTTGATAGAACTTCTTGCCTTATCAATCTGCTTTTTAATCGTTTCCAAATCAACTATATTTTTTTCAATATCGTTTTCATATTTTGCTTTTTTTCTTCTATTAGTCTCTAATAAATCTAAATGTTCCATACGCCTTTGATGCATTTCTTTAACTTTTTCTTTATCCCCAAACTGCTTAAGTTCATTATCTAATTTATTTAATTGAGTTATAGCCTTGTCTAAAGCTTTTTCCAAATGCTTTCTTCGTCCAAATAATTTTTCCTTATTTGCTTTATATTCTTTTGTCTCATCAATAAGTCTTTCTAATTCACCTTTTATTCCATGCAGGATATGCGATGCACCATTTGCAACCCTCACATCATCAAGTAACTTCTTTACTCTATCTTCTTCATGTTCACATAAATCTCTATCACAGACAAGGCATTTGTGATATGTTAACATTCTCTTTAAATAATCCTTATCAATTGATGGCGGAAATGCTCCCTCTTCCTCTTTTGTAGAAATAATTTCATATGTTTCTTTTATAGAGGGATAAAAACTAAATAAAGTCTTATATCTTCTTACAAATTTATGCATTTCCACATTAACTTGCTCTATTTCCACATTTAGCTCTGCTATTTCTTGTTGTAGTTCATTAAATTCTTTTTCTTTATCTGGTATTCCTTCTTTCCCCTTCAAAAAATCGCTACATTCAGCCACAATACTGTCTGATAATAGTATTTGTCGTTTTAAATCATTTATGTCTGACTCAAGTTTATTTACTTTTTTTTCTAAATCTATCTGTTGATTAATCAACCCACTGATATCCTTATCCTTTTTCCCTGCATCTCCATTAAATTCATTAATTACAACTTTTAATCTATCCTTAATTGATGTAAGTAATTTAACTTGTGAAATAACATGTATTGCCTGTCGAATTTTTTCACCCTGTTCATTAATAAAATATTTTTCTAAATGCTCACCATCAAAGAAAAAATACTCTCTGATATCCTGTGGCATATATAAATTTACATATTTATTACACGTTTCGTCATCTGTATAAACTTTTGCCTCTCCTGTCTGCGAAATAAATGTAACACTAGATTCAGACTTGAAATCAAATGGAGATGCATCTGTACTCACATCTTGCTTACGTTCAAAATTGATAATGTTCCCAGCATCTGAAATAGTTATCACAACCTTTATTTCGCATCTATCTTTTCCTTCTTTGCGTGCCTCAGTAAGAACCTTTGTGTTTAATTTAGGTTTACCTGAATTAGCAATTCCAAGATGTGGTTCTTTATTATAGAGGCACCAAGTAATGGCATTCAGTAAATTTGTTTTTCCCATACCATTTTTCCCTTTAATAATATGTAAATCAAACTCTGCCTTATTTGGAAATTTGTAAACTGTATTTTCATACTGTCTATAATTATGTATTTCAATAGACTCAATTCTCATCCTTTTCTCCTCCCTGAATAGCCTTATCTATTTCGTCTTTATAAAATTTAGTATACCAGCCTATCCCTTTATTCTCTTCCTGCAGAACATTTACAATAAATTCCTGCATTTTTTTATCATTTTCCGTTTTTTCTTTAACTTTTTGTAATATTTGTTTATTAAGTGCCATCCTTAGTCCTCCTTGATTGAATCAATTAACTGTAAAGCCTCCGAATTATTTAATGCATTAGCTGAAATATCAGTTAAGCGATTTCGTTCTTTCTCCATCACCATTTTTTCAAAATTTTCTAGTTCGGGGTTACCCAATTTCTTAGCACAAGGTTTTATTGAAATGTCATAAATTGATGCATTATTTTTTCTCTCAGCTTGTCTTATAACTCTTCCTATTCTTTGTATGTATTCTCGTGGGTTTGTACTACTTGCCATAAGAATTGCACAACTAGCTATTGGAATATCAATCCCTTCATCCAAACACTTTATCGCAACTAAGACTTTATATTGACCTTCAGTAAATTTACTAATAATATCTTGTCTTTCCGTTTTTCCACAATATCTATCCTCATGTATTGTTCCTTCGTTTTGAGTCAACCTATGAGCTGGTATTTTATACTCACCCATTATTCTTAAAACTTCATCAATTTGCTCATCTGATACAAAGATTATGGTATTTTTCACTTCACCAATTTCATCCAGTATCGTCCGTAGCATCAAATATTTTGCTTCTGCATTCTTAATTATATTCGCCCGCTTAAAAAGTAAGTTTTCAAGTTTTTCGGCATATTTATCAGAATTTTTTGCATATTTACTAAGTTTAATTACCTCATTTGATATTTTTCTATAGCTGTTAATTTCTACTTCATTTAATTCTATAAATCTCAAGTGATAGTTATAGTTCACCAAAAAGGTCTTTTTTGTTATCAGATTAATTTCGCAAAGTGCATCTGCAATAGAAAACTCAAAGTAATTATCTCCAAAATATTCCTCAATAACTTTTGTTCCACTTTCATCGAAGCATCTACTAGGGGTAGCACTAAGTCCTATTCTGTAATTGCACCTTGATACTAATCCTCTTCGGTGTACCCCCGATCCCAATCCATGGGCTTCATCACCTATAAATAATATTTTTACTCTATTATCACATTTTTCAATAGCATTTATAAACTCAGGTTTTGCACATGTAGTATGAGTTGTATATATAATCAAATTATTATAGTAACCTATGTCCATTTGTAAAACCACTTCATTAACTTGACTTTTCCATCGATTGTTTGTGCCATCTAATATATAGGACCTGTCAATTCCAATATCGAACTCATCTATTTCTTTTTTCCATTGAAGAGAAAGAGTCCCTTGAGGGCATGCAATAATTATTAATAATTTATCTGTAACTTTTAGTGTTTCTATTATGGCGCCAATAGCCGTTCTTGTTTTTCCAGTTCCAGTTGCCATCTGAAATAGTAACTGTCTTTGATTTTTCTCCCATTTTTTTATTGCTTCTTTCTGATAATAAAATAATCCTAATTTATCAATATTATCTTTATACTCTCGTTCCTTTTTATATTGTTTTATAATAATTTTATCTTTAACAAAATCATTTGAAAAAGTTATCAATTTATCTTTAACCGCATCAGGCAGTGAAAACATGCTAACATAGGCTCTCTTCCTGTTCCAAAAGTCCTCAAATTTTCTAATATCTGGTTCCATATATTCTTCTCTTTGTTCATCTTTCCATGAACGAAAAACTTTAAATTCCTCAACATTTTTTAACCATCCATTTGCGGACTCATTTACCGACCCACTAAATGATATAATGTTATCATCTGAATCATATAATATTCCAACTTTTTGATGAAAAATGCCTTCATTGTCCATACACAGTTTTCCATCTTCATATACAAATGCAATCTGAATTTCCAATATTCCCTTTGCTAGAAGCCATCCTAATGCATTAACATGTTGTTGTTCAAAAATATCTTCACATACTTCCAAGTCGTTTAACAAATAATCATCTAAATACTTCTCTGGATTTGTACTTGCCAGATTAATAGCATCAGCATCCTTCTTGTTTAACTTTGGACATGCAATTATCCTCATTGACTTACCATTTTTTAGAAAACCCACAATACCCTCTGCTGCAACTGCAAGACTTGAAGACGAAAAAAATCCAGCTATGCGATCATATTTGACCGCACTTGACAAAACAGGTATATAAAAATCCTCAATGAGATTATCTATTCCTGTTTCGTAGCTGGACTTAATTTCTATATCTTTAAAACTCATGCAATTCACCTCTGTTATAAACTAAAATCATCCTCGGAATAATTGGTACTATATTCCATGATCAATTTTATCATATTTATGACATTAGATCCTCTTCTTTTTTGAGTTTCTTTAGACAATATTTCGAGATCTCTACTTACTGTATCAATCTCCTTATTTTCAATAAATCGATTTTGAATAATTGGGATTCTTAAACATAATTTTAATTCAACTTCTCTTTTTTCTGCATCTTTAAGTTTATTAAATAATTCTCCCATTTTTGTAATATATATTTCAGACTTAATACCGTTTTTTGATATGTGTGCTAAATCTAATAAACAAGCCAATTTGGTATGATTCTCTCCGTATTTTTTTAACGCCATTTCCGTTTTTAAATCTACATCATCATCCTTTTCCAGATAATAACCCAATTCTTTAAATGTTATTTGTCTATTTTTTAAATGTATTAAAATCTCAGGAACCTTATAAAATGCATCCTCTAACTTACTATATTGCGGCACATTTTCTTTTGTAACTTCTTCACGTTCACAGTTGTCTTTTAATATATCAATTATCCTATCTATGGATGTTTTTTTAATCAATGATAACATATATCTAAACGCCTCATCAATATATATACCGCATTCTGCATTCTCATACGATAAGCATAATAAATCTATTTCTTTTGTAAAATATAGTTTCAGTAGTTCATTATCCTTCTTATTATTAATAAGTTCTTCAATACATCTTCCTTTTTGCTTGCAATTACTGCATTCTGGTTTATTTGCATATTTACGCCCATAACCATATTGTTTTTTATAAATATTTTCATTTTCAAACTTTAAATCAAAGTAACTGCTAGCTATTTCTGGAAATTCATTCTCGAAATCAATCATAGTTTGATAGGCCGCGCAGTTAGTATCTTGATTTTTTTTATAGTCCTGATTAGCAATACAAAATTCTCTAAATGATTTCTTTTTAAAGAACTGTGGTTGATTACACCACCTTGCTAATTCCACATACATTCCTCTAAATCTGCTGTTTTTATATTCTTCATATCTCATAATATACGGCAAACTACCAAATTTCATTAGTATTTTGATTCTTTCAAAAACACTTATAATATCATTTTCATCTTGTGAATTATAACCACTTAACACATACATCTTACACACTCTTGATGAATAACGACGCCACAACTGAACTTTTTGCGAAATAATTTCCTTATCTTCAACATGGTCAAACGCAAAAATAAAATCTCCTTGGTAATGAACACTATTAAAAGCTTTTGCTTTTTCATCAGTCATTAATCTCAAATCAATCCCTTGCCTAAATTGAAATTGTCTTCCTGTTTCTTCCAATTCACTAATGACTTCTCTCCATTTTGGGTAAGCCAATATATTGTCATCCCATAAGTAAATATATGGTCGTGACTCATCAAAAAATTCAGAGACTGGAGAATGTCTAAAAACATGATCATATTTTTTATTTACGCAAAAAGAACACTTTCTAAAACATCCTCTTGTCGTAAATCCTATTGAATAATCTAAATAATCAGAATAATTATTCCTGTTTTTCCCTTTAGCAATTTGATTTTCTACATATTCTTTATATAAATCATAATAAGGCATATGATGTTCAATCTCATCTGCTAAATTTTCTCCTCCATCTGAAAAAAAACCTGTACCACCTATGTGAATATTATCCATTTCAAGTATTTCCTTTGGAACTTTTGTAAAAGTAAATACCTTTGAGATAAATATTTCTTTATAACCTTTAACTTCGTTGTATGAGTGAATCAATTTTATATCATAACCATTATCCTTATAGTAACCTGCAATCTTCATTAATGCCAAATTCGGATGTCTAGTTCCATTATCTAGTAAGTCAGCATCAATTAAGCCTATTTTTTCCATTGTAATTCCTTCCTATTATCAAAAAGATATTATTATTATACTATTTAACTCTTGACATTTCAAGATCAGTTGATCCTTTTTATAAAATATTTTGTATCATTATCTAACTTCATATTATGTATTTTTGATTAATTTAACGCTATAGCCTACTCGCATCAACTATATACACTTTTAGAAATCATTTCACATACCAATTTAATTCTTCCATTTTTATATAAATTTCTCTTTTTTAAATATACCTGTCTTTTTCAAAAAAATCTTACTATTGACCTTTTATATCAACTTATACCCCCTTGTACCCTTCCCCCAGTCCATCGCCAGATACGCATTTTGGATATCCATCCAATAATGCAGACTGGTTAGGTGACTAATTCCCCTTAAACCCCTTAAATATATTCATGAGTGAACTTTCTTCACTCATTTTGTAATTGTGAGTTAGCTTTTTTCACTCACTTCTACTTTTTGAGTGAGTTTTCTTCACTCACTTTATGTAGGCGAAATATCCATACCTTGATACCTTTCAAAATTTGAGTTAGCTTTTCTCACTCATTTTTTATTTATGAGTTAAGATTCCTAACTCATTCTCACTTTTTGAGTGAACTTTCTTCATTCACCTTAAATTTTAATCTAAATTTTCCACCCACGACGACAAAAAGCCCATCTATGTATCTGAACATACATAAATAGACTTTATACCTGTTACATCAATCCTGAACACATCCAATAACTGGGCTTACAACATTATCAATTAGTATCTTTCGTTTCCACATTTTCGCTTTTTGATAAATCATCTTCTGGATTATAATATTCCGAATATCCATAAACCTTCTGCTCAAAGTACTTACGTGGACATTTGCCACGAATGATTATAAATCCTCTTTTTTCAAGCTCATTATTGCAAGATTTAATAATCGCATATGCTTTTGTCTTCCCGATATTTAATATATCCTGTACTTCTTCCACACCAACAAATGCTTCTTTACTACCTATCATGAAACCCCTCCTTCCCTAATGAATTTAAAATACATTTTATAATTAATCTCTCTTTATAATTACGCACTGATATTTCGCATTGTTATAATATCACCCCATTCACGCATTGTCAATAGGTATTTCTTGAAATATGTACTTGTATTTCGTGTCTAGTTATGTTACAATCTTCACGTAATACTTAATTCAGTATTTTAAATTCGTTTTATATGAAAGGCAAGGTGATACAACATGTCCTCTGATACCAATAAAATACAACATTTCACTGCTACAGCTATAGGCAAATGTATTCAAACAGTACGCAAGAGCAAAAAAATTAGTCAAAAAGAACTAGCCGATAGACTTGGAAAATCCGAACGCACCATTCAAAAATATGAAGCAGGTGAAATTGATTTTTCTATTTCAACAATCAAATCAATTGCTAATGAATTAGATATTCCTTGGCAAGAGCTATTAGGAGTTGAAACTCCAACCATCTCTCTTGTCGATAGCAACGAACCTATTAACTATTACAGATTCGATACATTAGCTGATGTAATCAATGCCCTATTTGAAATCACAAGAATTAAAGACCTATCATTTGGTATTTCAAATACGAAACCACCAGAAGATTCCGATTGGACTTCTTCCCTTACCATAGACGGCAAGGCAAATGCAAAATATAATACTGATTTATGCCTATTCATGGAAAACTGGATGAATAAATTAAATCTTCTTCAATCTCAAAAAATGACGGAGGAAGACTACAACAATTGGAAAAAAGAAATGATTGCTTATTATTCAGATAGTTATTTTTCAAATATGGCTGCACAACTCGTTAAGGAAAAGCATGAGCGTGAAGCTAAAAACGATAGTTCTATTCAAAAAATCCACTTCATAAAAGTGGAGAACGAAAATTAAATAAAAATAGCTCCAGTGCAAAATTCCTTTTACAAAAAGAAACACACCAGAGCTTAAGTGATTTAACCTAAACGGCTATTATAATCACCCTAGACAAGAGATTATATCATAGCCTTTAGATAAATGCACTGCAAAACTGATGTTCTTACAGTTAGCAGACAGCAACAAAACTAAATAAAGGAGATGATTTTTATGCCAGCTTACAAAGATAACAAAACTGGTAAATGGTATGCCAAGTTCTATTACAAGGACTGGCAAGGTAACAACCGACAAAAGTGGAAACGAGGCTTCGCCACCAAAAAGGAAGCACTAGCATTTGAACGAGATTTTCTTGAGAAGCAGTCAGCTAATCCTGATATGACGTTCCAATCCCTCTATGAGATTTATATGGAAGATATGTCAGGTAGGCTAAAAGAAAGTAGTATCCAGCACAAACGAAATATTTATGAGACAAAGATACTTCCCTTCTTTGGTAAAATGCCCATCAATGAGATTAAGGCTACAGACATTCGTAGATGGCAGACACAGCTTATGAAGGATTCTCACAATTACAAAGAAACCTATCTCAAATCCATTAATAATCAGCTTAGTTGCATTATGAATTATGCCAAACGCTTTTACGACCTTAATACAGATCCTTGTGGTAAAGCTGGGAGCATGGGAAAAAGTAATGCCGAAGAAATGGAGTTTTGGACACTTGATGAATTTCTTGCTTTCAGAGATACGATTAGGGATAAACCTGCATCGTACATGTGCTTTGAGGTTCTCTACTGGACTGGTATCAGAGAAGGCGAACTACTGGATCTTACTGGTGAAGATATTAACCTTACAGATAAGAGTATCCGTATTAACAAGACGTACTCACGTAACAAAGAAAAAGACGTCATAACTACTCCAAAGACTAAGAAAAGCAAACGTATTATTCCAATTCCAGACTTTCTATCTCAAGAAATAAAGGAATATATGGATAGACAGTTTATGCTTGATCCAAAGAGTAGACTATTTCCTTTTACCAAATCGTTTCTCTCTCATGAAATGAAACGAGGATGTAAAGCTTCTGGTGTAAAGAAAATACGAATTCATGATGTTAGGCACTCGCACGCCTCACTTCTTATCAATGAGGGCTACGATGCACTCGTTATTGCCGACAGACTGGGGCACGAGAAAGTATCCACAACGCTGAACACTTACTCGCATATGTTTCCACACAAGCAACAGGAACTGGTTGATAATCTTCAGCATCTTGGAGGAAGAGCAACCCCAACACCACCTTCTCCAGATGATATCTTTTCATTTGATATTTTTGAAGATATTTCAATTGCCACAACTTCACAAGATGTTATCACCACACCAATAGGTCCTATTCAAAAAGAAAAGGCATCTAGGAAAGTAATACAAATGCCAATTCGAAACATTATTTAATCGTTTTCCTGACGTCGGCAAAACGATAGCCATATTGTTGTCATCAACAAAATGGTTGCATAACATACACAGTTTTTAATTATTGTGTATGAAAAATATTAAGTCTAATACGGTTTACTACCACAGAACATTTAAAATCAAAATAGCATCTACTAGTAGCAAAGTAGTAGCAGAGCAAAAAGAAAAGCCCTGAAAACCGCTTATTCAGCAGTCTCCAAGACTTGTCGTTACTATTCAAACTCTATTGTCGCTGGTGGTTTTCCTGTACAGTCATACAATACTCTATTTACACCTTTTACTTCATTTACTATTCTTGTTGTTACCTTGCCTATTACTTCCCAAGGTAATTCTGCTGATTCTGCTGTCATGAAGTCGCTTGTTAATACCGCTCTTAGGGCGATTGCATAGTCGTATGTTCTTTCATCACCCATTACGCCTACTGAACGCATATTTGTTATGGCCGCGAAGTATTGACCTAGTTCTTTGTCTATTCCTGCTTTTGCTATTTCTTCACGGTAGATAAAGTCGGCATCTTGTACTATACGTACCTTTTCTGGTGTTACTTCACCTATTATTCTTACTCCCAGACCTGGTCCTGGGAATGGCTGTCTGTATACTAAGTATTCTGGTATTCCTAATTCTAATCCTGCTTTTCGTACCTCATCTTTAAATAGAAGGCGTAGTGGTTCGATTATTTCTTTGAAATCTACACAGTCTGGTAAACCACCTACGTTGTGGTGTGATTTGATTACTGCTGATTTTCCAAGTCCTGATTCTATTACATCTGGGTAGATTGTTCCTTGTACTAAGTAATCTACAACACCTATTTTCTTTGCCTCTTCTTCAAATACTCTGATGAATTCCTCACCTATAATCTTACGTTTAGCTTCTGGATCATCAAAACCTTTTAATTTTTCATAGAATCTATCTTGTGCATTTACACGAATAAAGTTTAGGTCATAGTCACCTTTAGGTCCAAATACTGCCTCTACTTCATCGCCTTCATTTTTACGTAGTAAACCATGGTCTACAAATACACATGTAAGTTGTTTTCCTATAGCTTTTGATAATAATACTGCTGCAACTGATGAATCAACACCACCTGATAATGCACATAATACTTTACCATTACCAACTTTTTCACGAACTGATTTTATTGTGTCCTCAACAAATGAAGACATTACCCAATCACCTGCACATTCACATACATTGTATACGAAGTTATTAAACATCTTCATACCTTCTACTGTATGCATAACTTCTGGATGGAATTGTGTTGCATATAATTTCTTTTCTGTATTTTCCATTGCAGCAACTGGACATACTGGAGTTGTTGCAATTATTTTAAATCCTTCTGGCGCCTTAGCTATGTAATCTGTGTGACTCATCCAACAGATTGTGCTAGAAGAAACATTATCAAATAATTTAGAAGAATTATCTACGTCTACTTCTGTCTTACCATATTCGCTTACTGGTGCTGTTTCTACAGTACCACCTAACATATATGACATTAATTGAGAACCATAACATATACCTAACACAGGAATTCCTAGTTCAAACAACGCCTTCTCATAACGTGGTGATTCTTCATCATATACGCTATTTGGACCACCTGTAAGTATTATTCCTTTAGGATTAATTTCCTTTATCTTATCAATACTTAAAGTATGAGGGTGAACCTCACAATACACATTACATTCTCTTACTCTTCTCGCTATTAATTGATTATACTGACCACCAAAGTCTAGTACTATAATTATCTCCTTTTTCACCTAAGTGCCTCCTAAATATAATTTAAACCAAAAACATTTTACATTAAAATACAAAATAAGACAAGCCTATTGAATACTTTCCTTAATAACTTCTATAGCTTTTTGTAATTGATTATCATCTTCTTTGCTAAGATTAACTTCCTTCCTAGCTTCTTCACTTAATTCAACCTCAACGTCTGGCTCAACACCTATTTTGTGAATATCATTTCCATTCGGAGTAAAATATTTAGCAATTGTTACTTTAACGGCTGAACCATCTTCTAATTCAAATAGTCTTTGAACAATACCTTTACCATATGTTTGCTTACCTACAATAGTTCCAATGCCATAATCCTTAATTGCACCTGTAAATATTTCCGAAGCACTTGCACTATATTCATTTGCTAATACTACTAGTGGAAGTTCAAATTTTTCTTTATCAGTTGAATTATATTCACTTAGAATATTCCCATCTTTGTCTGCTGTATATACAATTTTACCTTCTGGTAACATATAGTCTAACATATCAACTACCGCTGTTAATAACCCACCTGGATTGTCTCTAAGGTCAATTACTAATCCTTTCATACCTTGAGCCTTAAGATCTTCAATAGCTACTTTATATTGATTAGCTGTAACATCATAGAATTCCGATACACTAACATATCCTATATTGTCATCTAACATTTCATATTCTACAGTAGGATTTTCAACTTTTTTTCTTGTAACATCAAATGTTAAATAATCTGATTCACCTTCACGATATACTGTAATCTTTACAATTGTGCCTTCTTCACCTTTAATTAATTTAACTACTTCTGATACTTCCTCTGTTGAAAGTTTTAAATCATCAACAGCAATAAGAATATCCCCTTTTTTAATTCCTGCTTCAGTAGCTGGTCCATTTTTAAATGGTTTAACCATTGTAATTATTTTTGTTTCAGGATCTTGACTTACTTGAACACCTATTCCTACATATTCTCCTGATGTCTCTTCCTGTAACTTTGCATATTCTTCTTTAGTGTAATATACTGAATAAGGATCATCTAATCCTTCCATCATTCCTTTATATACATTTTCAGTTATATTTTCTTCATCTGCTTCAAAATAAAAGTAATCGTCAATTATTCCATGTATCTCATCTGCTTTTTTCTCAACATCTTTATTTAAAAGACTACTACTTGAATTACTACTACTCTGCCCCCCTAGGTTATTGATTATATTACCATTATCAGGCGTACATCCAACAAAGGATAATATCATCACCATTGAAATAACTAGCACTACAACTCTTTTGTATACACTAACTTTTTGTCTCATACCCTAGCTCCTTTTAATTACCATATGTATGGCTTAATTTTATATAAAATATCCACAGCTATTACTAGATATTTATATTCTTTTTAATTCTATTTCTTTAACAAGTCGAAAGAACAGGTTAAATACCTGCTCTTCAAAATATATTATCTAACTAACTTGTATTTAATAATAATTCATAGGATTAACATATGTTCCGTTAACACTTACTCCAAAATGTAAATGTGGTCCTGATGATAACCCAGTTGAACCCGATAATGCTATCGTTTGGCCAGCAGTTACAACATCTCCAGCACTTACTAGCAACTGTGAATTATGCATATATATAGTTGCCAATCCACCACCATGATCTATTAATACATAATTACCTGCACTGCCATCGTACTGAGCCTTAACAACCATACCTGCCGCTGCTGCAATAACTGTATTTCCAACTCCTACACCAATATCAACACCTCTATGAGGTCTAGCATATCCTAATATAGGATGTACTCTATTAGGATCAAATGGTGATGTTATTCTACTACTTGCAGGACAAGGCCATAGAAGTGCTCCTCCTGTATATGGACCAGTATAACCTGACTGTTGTGCAGCCAATGCTGCTATTCTTGCTAATTCATCTTCAATAGCTTGAAGTTGTTGATCATATTTCTGTACAATTTCTGACTGTTCTCCAATAGAATTCTCGTAACGATTTATCTCATCATTTTTAGCAGTAATTAAAGTATTTACTTCATCTTCTTTTTCTTGTTGCTCAACTAATAAGTCACTAACCTGAGTCAAGTCTTCTTGTAGTAATACTTCTGCAAAAGCAATATCCTGACGTATAATAATTAAATCATTAAGCATATTATAGTCATAATCTGCTAACTGTGAAATATACTCTGAACTATTTATAATATCTGACATACTAGATGCTTTAAATATTACATCAAAATAATTCATATCTCCATTTTCATAGATATATTGAATTCTTTTCTTCATTGTATCATATTGAACTTGCTCATTGTCTTTTGCAATAACCAATTCCGCTTGTTTTTTTTCTATTTCTAAATTTAATTCTTCTTGTCTTGTAACCAAGTCAGAAATTTCGTCTTGAATAACTATTAATTGATTATCTAATTCTCTAACATAACCTTCTAAATTAGTTTTATCTTTTTCAAGAGCATCTAAGAAACTCTGAGCATCATTTCTTTTCTTCTCTATGTCTTGTTTGTTTGAATCAGAAGTATCTATTTCAGTATTTGATGTGGCACATGTATTAATAGATAAAAATATAATTAATACAAATACTGTAATTATCTTAAATATACTCTTCCTTTTCTTCATCATATGCACCCCTCTATACCTTTAAATGCTTATGCATAGTTACTGCGCTACCTATAAATCCTATACCAACACCTATACCTATCATAACAGGAATAAGTGTTGAAAATATGTCCTGAGTAGAAACAAATGTCATAAATATATTTATTATCGGAAATCTTGAAATAATATACTCTACAATTGCACCATACATATAATATAACATTAAAGCCGGAATAACTGAACCTATAATACCTATAGTAATTCCTTCCACCATAAATGGTGCTCTTACAAATGCATTACTGGCCCCTATTAATTTCATAATAGCTATTTCATCTTTTCTTACCGTAATACCTATAGTTATTGTATTACTAATAAGGAATATAGATACCAATAATAATATAAATATAATACCCATTGAAGCATATCCAACCAAAGAATTAAGTGTTGTCAAACTAGTTGCTGCTATATCTGAACTATTTACTAATCTGATTCCATCTATGTTTTCCAAAAATTTTACAAATTCTTTTGTTTTGAAACATTTTTTAATGTTATTTCATAAGAAGCTGAATTAGATAATGGATTATCATCCCCATAGGCTGCTGCAACCTCTTCCTTTGCATCACTAAACTTCTCTTCAACAAATCTTTCCCATGCTTTTTCTGCTGATATATAGTCCATTGTTGCAACTTCATCTCTAACTCTAATCTGTTCGCCGATTGCAGTTACTGAATCACCATCAATACCTTCGTCAAAAAATACTGAAATAGTAACTGTACTTTGAACATCATTTACTGCTTGTTGAAAATTAACTACTATAGCATAAAATACTCCCAATAGGAATAAACATGCTACAATTGTACCAATAGATGCTAACGAGAATATCAGATTACGCTGAATGTTCTTAGCACCTTGTTTAATACTATACCATGCCGAACTTATCTTCATCTGAATAACCACCTTTACTCTCATCGCTAATAATCTGACCTTTTTTAAGAGTTATTACTCTCTTCTTCATCATATTAACCATCTCTTTATCATGTGTTACCACTACTACTGTAGTGCCTCTTTTATTTATATCTTCTAATAATTTCATAATTTCCCAAGAATTCTTAGGATCAAGATTACCTGTTGGCTCATCTGCTAATAAAATAGGAGGATTATTAACTAAAGCACGCGCCAAAGCTACCCTCTGCTGTTCACCACCTGATAGTTCCTTAGGATATGACTTATACTTATCCGTAAGTCCTACAAGAGATAACATAGCGGGTACTTGTCGTCTTATTGTTCTAGGAGACGCCTCTACAACTCTTTGTGCAAATGCAACGTTTTCATATACGCTTCTGTCTTTAAGTAATCTGAAATTCTGAAATACAAATCCTATTTCTCTTCTTACCTTAGGTATTTCCTTCTTCTTTATATTTGAATAATCATATGTGCTAACTTTAATTCTACCTTCAGTTGGATTAATTTCTTTAAGAAGAAGTTTCATTAATGTGGATTTACCTGACCCACTACTACCAACTATAAATACAAACTCGCCCTTAGCAATATCAATAGTAACATCATTAAGTGCAGTTATCCCAGTTGGGTATGTCATTGTAACATGATCAAGCACTAGCATAATCGTATGTCCTTTCTCTCATATATTAGTATTCAAGAGACTCCATATACTTCATATATTTTACAACCATTAATGCAATTTTAAATGTTATTGCATCTTCGAATACTCGTAAATCAAGATTAGTACTCTTTTGTAACTTATCTAATCTATATACTAATGTATTACGATGTATGTATAATTGTCTTGAAGTTTCTGAAACATTCAAGCTATTCTCAAAGAATTTATTAATGGTAGTTAAAGTTTCCTCATCAAAATCGTCAGGAGAACGTCCCTCAAAGATCTCCTTAATAAACATCTTACATAGTGGAATTGGTAATTGATATATTAATCTACCTATTCCTAAATTACTGTACGCAATAATATTTCTATTACTATAGAATATCTTACCTACATCAAGTGCCATCTTAGCCTCTTTATATGATCTTGAAACTTCTTTAATCTCATTAACAATTGTACCATATGCAACATGAACTGTACTCATAGCCTCTGTATTAAGCATATCTACTATAATCTTAGCAGTCTTAGCCATATCATCATATGTTTCATTTTGTTTAACTTCTTTAACAAGAATAATATTCTTCTCGTCAACAGCAGTTATAAAATCCTTAGTCTTGCTAGAGAAAATATTGCGAACTGTCTCTAGTGCATTAGTATCCTTCTCATTCTTAGTTTCAATAATAAATACTATTCTCTTCACATCTATGTCAATGTGAAGTTTCTTAGCTCTGTTATATATATCAACTAATAATAGATTATCTAACAATAAATTCTTAATGAAATTATCCTTATCAAATCTTTCTTTATAAGCAACTAATAAATTCTGAACTTGTAATGCTGCCAATTTACCAATCATATATACATCATCTGTCTCACCCTTTGCAAGTATAATGTATTCTAATTGGTTGTCATCAAAAACTTTAAAAAATTGATAACCTTGTAAAACTTGACTTTCTGCTGGTGATTCTACGAATCCCACAACTGCCTTCTCATATTCGTCCACGTCACGTAAAGTAGTAGCCAAAGTCTTTCCTTCTGTGTCCATTACGCACAAGTCAATACGCGTTACTGCCTTTATCCCCTCTATTGTATCCTGAAGTATTTGATTAGATATCATACGCTCACTCCTTCATATAGTATTAAATACACCTAGTATCATTCTATAGCAAAATGAATAAAATTAAAAGAGGAAATACACATTTTTTATGTATTTCCTCTAAATGGTTATTATTATTCTAATTAGTTAAGTATAACTTCTTCAGTCTCTTTATCAAAGATATGAATCTTACTTAAGTCAAATGCTAATTGAACTGTATCACCAGGTCTTGCAGTTGTACGTGCATTAACTCTTGCAGTAATATCAAATTGATCAATTGTGAAGTATAAGTAAACTTCAGCACCTAACATTTCATATATATTGATTCTTGCATCAATAATACTTTCTGGAGAAGACTCGATGAATAATTGCTCATCATGTACATCTTCAGGACGAATACCTAATACAACTTCTCTATCTATGTAGTTCATCTCTACTAACTTAGAAGCTTTTGAATCTGGAACTTTGATAGAGTTAGAACCGAACATTAATAATACGTCAGTTCCTGACTTAACAACTTTACACTCGATGAAGTTCATTGGAGGCATTCCCATGAAACCTGCTACGAAAAGGTTAGTTGGCTTGTCATATAAGTTTTGAGGAGTATCAACTTGTTGGATGATACCATCTTTCATAACTACGATTCTTGTACCAAGAGTCATCGCCTCTGTTTGGTCATGTGTAACGTAGATAATAGTTGTTTGTAATCTTTGATGTAACTTAGAAATCTCAACACGCATTTGAACTCTTAGCTTAGCATCAAGGTTTGATAAAGGCTCATCCATAAGGAATACCTTTGGCTCACGAACGATAGCACGACCCATAGCAACACGTTGTCTTTGTCCACCTGATAAAGCCTTTGGCTTTCTATCAAGTAAGTGCTCAATATCAAGAATCTTAGCTGCTTCATGAACTTGCTTGTCAATCTTCTCAGCGGGTACCTTTCTTAACTTAAGACCAAATGCCATATTGTCATATACTGACATGTGAGGGTATAACGCATAGTTTTGGAATACCATTGCAATATCTCTATCTTTTGGCTCTACGTCATTAACCATTTTATCTGCGATCCATAATTCTCCTGAACTGATGTCCTCAAGACCTGCAATCATTCTTAATGTAGTTGATTTTCCACATCCTGATGGTCCTACGAAGATAACAAACTCTTTGTCTTCAATCTCTAGATTAAAATCCTTAACAGCATTAAATCCGTTTGGATAAATCTTGTAAATATTTTTAAGTGATAAACTAGCCATTCTAAAATTCCTCCTTGGATTCTATTGTTTTTCAATTCTGACTAACATTATAGATGTATATTACATCAATTAAAAAATAAAAACCATATTATTATTAAACAAACATTTTAAAAATATTTTGTTCAATTTGTATACGACTAGCGTTTCTTTATTAAATTCCACATTATTTATAGTCGTTTTATGGTACAAACTACTAAATATTTCTTAACATTTATTTAACTTCGTATGAAACCCTCACCTAACGCTTCTCTTACATCACTGACTATAACAAAGGCATTTTCGTCATAATTCACTACTATTTCCTTTAATGTGACTATTTCTTTCTTTGACACAACACACATAAGCATATTCTTTTCATTCCTTGTATACATTCCTACAATTGATATTCCTGTTACTCCTCTTTCTAATATTCCTATTATTTCATCTGATATTTCCTTTGCCTTGTCAGATATAATGTATGCCATTTTAGAATGTTTTGGTCCTTCTACAATATTATCTGAAATAGTTGTTGATAGATATATTGCAATTGTTGAGTACATTGCTTTCTCCAATCCAAATACCATACTACCTAATACTATAATTATACTATCTATTAGAAGTAGTATATTAGGAATGGATAAATGTCTTATTTTTAGATTGATTAGAGCTGCTAACAAATCTGTTCCGCCTGTTGTAGAGCCCCTTGCAAATACTAAACCTAATCCTGTTCCCATTAATGCGCCACCTACTATAGTATTTAACAAATTATCTTCTGGTAGAATTTTTAAATTTGGAATAATACCCAAATATATAGTTACTGCTACTGTGGCAATTAATGTTCTTTTTATAAATCTCTTTCCTTTATATTTATATGCAAATATAAAAAGAGGAATATTAACTATTGCATTGGTAAACCATAGGGGTACCCCCTGTTCACCTAGAATGTTAATATTCCTCGTAAGATGTTTCATTATTATTGCTATACCACTTACACCACCAGTAACCATATTCATAGTGTTAAAAATAGCCTTAATTGCATATGCCATTAAAAATGCCCCTACCAGTATAAACAAATATTCTTGGCTTGCCTTTTTAACTTCTAAACTTCTCATCTTGATTTACCTTTCTACTATTTTTTTCTTTACTTTATTTTTAAAAAAAGTATTCATAATAGTAGTATACAGTTTTTTCCCTTTTTTAAACCATAAAATCAAAAATGATTCGCCTGTACATATACATAAATTAACGTTTATTTTATTTCTATAATCTTTTAGAAATTCAAGTTGAACTTTGTCATCTAGACAAAGTATAAGTAAGTCTGGTGCAACTGAATTAATTGTATTTGCCACTAATTCATATTGACCTTCTCCAATATCCTCCAAAGATTCCCCTATAGCAGATAAATACTGCCTCTTTGTATTCAATATCCCTAATAATTTATCAAGTTCTCCCTTGGTATTAGTTATGATAAAGACTTCTTTTCCCTCTACCTCTGCACTTGTTAATAATTTATCAAAATATTCTCTTATAGATAATCTGCCTTTGGAATGTCCTAAAACATTAATCAAGCTTGATTCTGTACTATCATTTGCAGGTAAAACTATATCTGCCTTATCTATAATCTGTGATATATCTGGATTATTATCTGTTTCCATACACAGTTTGGTATCTACTAAATATACCAAATTAAAGCCTTCTTCCATTAGATACTTATTAGTTGCTTCATACGCCTCTTCCGTATCTAATAGATCAACATCAATCCCAAGCAATTCTATTCTGCCTGTCATGTGAATACCTCTTATTTTACTTAATATCATCCTCTATACCGATGATTATAAATATATCATAACCATCTGTTGGCACATCTACACCTGATGGTGCACTTCCTGTTACAAGTGTAGCATTGTTAAAATATGCTACTAAGTCTTTACCTCTACCATCAGTTGTTACAATAATCTTTGTACTAGTAAGTTTCTCTGCTGAATAATTTCCTTTTTCAACTGTTGCAAATCCTTCTCCAACAAGTTTATCTGCCCATGCTTTTGCTAATCCTTTTGTTGGTGTACTATTAAGTACTAATATCTTAGCGTCTTTTGAAGATATTACTTGCTCTTCCGTTGTAGGCTCTTCTGTTACTTCTGCCTCTGATGTAGCATCGTCTCCAGCTTCTGTAGAATCAGGTTGAGCTGTAGCTTCTTGCTCTTCAAGCATTCTTTTTAGTTCTTCATCTGATAAGTCTTGCGTCGTTCCACCATCACCTTTACCAGTAGCATCTGATATAACACTAACTAAGAAGAAACCACCAAATCCTATTATTGCTATTCCTAATATAATAACTGTAGCTCTTAAAAAAGCTTCTGCAAATATTCTAACGATTGTACCTTTATTCATAAAAAATTGACCTCCCAAAATTATCATTCGTCTTAAGTACTTATGGTAATACCATGTTAAGTGATAATAGTATACCATAGTCACTAAATTCGGCAATACCTCATTAAGTGTCTAGGTATGCATTCTCACTAGGCTCGAAACTACCTCGCCAAGTGATAATAGTATAGCAAAGAAATACTTTATTTTCAACCATTTAGTATTATGGTATAATTAACTTATTCTTAACTTTTACAGTTCAGATGTATAAGTGGTGTCTTATTTAAACTAAAAACAAGGAGATTTTAATGAGTACTGTAATAATTACTGGCGCTTCATCAGGAATTGGTAAAGAAGCTGCAATTTATTTATCTAAACATTATAATAATGTAGCTATTAATTCATATAAACATGCTGAGTGGCTATACCAAACCAGAGATATAATTACTGCAAATGGCTGTAACTGTATTGCTAGTGTCGGGGATATAAGTGATTTTTCCTATGCCTCCGAGTTTATAAACTCTGTATATAATGAATATGGAGCTATTGATGTTCTTATTAATAATGCTGGTATATCATATGTAGGATTACTAACAGATATGTCATATGATGACTGGCGAAAAGTTATTGATACTAATCTGACATCTGTATTTAATACTTGTAGAGTTACTGTTCCTTATATGGTTTCACGAAAAGAAGGACATATAATTAATATTTCTTCTATATGGGGACAAGCTGGTGCTTCTTGTGAGGTTGCTTATTCAGCATCAAAGGGTGGTGTAGATTCTTTTACCAAAGCTCTTGCTAAAGAACTTGCACCTAGCAACGTTCGTGTAAATGCTATATCTTGCGGAATCATTGATACTCCTATGAATTCTTGTTTTTCTACAGAAGATATAGACACATTAACTAATGATATTCCTATGGGAAGAATGGGAACTCCTACAGAAATTGCTAGTCTTATATATAATATGATTAACAGTCCTGCTTATATGACTGGTCAAATAATAACTATTGATGGTGGTTTTCTATAATAAATAAAAACAGACGATAATTCATACTAATAATTACCGTCTGTTTATTACATTAATATTTTATAAATAATATTTTCTATACTATAGATTTTATTGTTTATAAATTCTTTTTCCAATATATCAAGATTAATATCGGAATGTTCTACTTCTTTGGCATATTTATATGAGATTCTTATAATATCTTCTATAGATATGCTAGAGTTTTCATAATATGTAGCCATAGCCATTTCATTTATTAACATAGTGCTTATAATTGCTAATTTCATTTTGCTGTATTGATTGCCATCATATACAGCACCTAAATAATATGTAAATACAAAATACACCATTAGCTGTTCAAATGTATCGTCATCTAATCTATACTTTATAAGTTCCTTGTAGCTGTTTCTTCTATATAATGTATCTTCATATTTTTCTATCTGCTCTTCCCAGTTAGGTTTTAATTTTTCCAACTTATGAAAAATGCTAAATACATCCTTCATTATATTTTTTCTATCTTCGTTACATTTCTTATTACTGTTTATTTTGCTTTCAAACCTAGCATATGCATTTTCTCTTGTATATCTATATATAACATCATCTATTTCAAATATAGAATTCTGGTCGATTCTAGTCTGAACATCGTGAGAAAGTGCAAGCACCATTGCCATTCTTGTATATATATTTATTGCTCTATCTTGTAAAATGCTTATTACTGCTTCTCTTACTTCTAATAATTTATCAAATAGCAAATAATCAAAGTCATCATAATTTTCTTCTCTAGAAGATTTTTCTTTTGTTATAAATTTCACTTTCTTGCTATTAGTTAACATAATCCCTGCTGCTATTGGGCATGACAAAGATAATGATACTTCCCTATATCCTTCAAATTCTTCAATGTGCCTTGGATAGTTCTTACATGTTCTGCAAAGCATATCCTTTCCTGCTTCACTGTATATGTCACATAGATTTTCTTCATTTAAAAACGCACATCTTCTATTATATTGTTTAAATGTTTTCTCTTTAAAATCTATAGAATTACAAAGGCGATTCCCAAAACCGCCCTTGTAATCCATATATTTTTTCATTGATTTATTGTCTATTACTATTTGCCAGCCTGCACAGCAAGTATCTTCACATTCACTTCCTATACATTTAAACTGGCTATAATAATCTGGAAACACATAATACATATCTACACCCTAATCTATTCATTTGCTGCTATTTCATAGATTGCCTTTATATCTTCTTTTGTTAATTGTACAAATCCACCTGTTTTGCCATCACCAATTCCAAAGGTGTCAACTAAATAATCTATATCTTCTGCCTTAGCGCCTAATTCTCTAAAACTAGTTGGCATTCCAATTGATGATAAGAATTGCTTGAATCTATTTATTCCTTCTAGTGCTGTAACTTCTGGTTGTGCAAAATTCATCTCACATCCAAATATACGAGTTGCCATTTGGCAAAAACGCATTACATCATGTTTCATTACATATTTCATCCATGCTGGCATAATTACTGCTAGTCCTGCTCCATGAGCACAATCATATAAGGCTGATAATTCATGTTCTATTCCATGACTATTCCAATCTTGTTCTCTTCCTACACCAACAATATTATTATGAGCTACCATTCCAGCCCACATTATATTTGCTCTTGCATCATAGTTATTAGGATCACTTATTACTCTAGGTGTTTCTTTTATCATAGTTAATATTAATGCTTCGCATAATCTATCTGTAACTTCTACTTCTGTTGTATTTGTAAAATAACGCTCAAATACATGGGCAATTATATCTGTTGCTCCACAGCCTGTTTGATATTCAGATACGGTTTGTGTTAATGCTGGGTTAAGTATAGAGAACTTAGGTCTTAGACATTCTCCACCTGCTCCTCTTTTTAACATTCCATCTTCATGTGTTATAACTGAATCAGGTGACCCTTCACTTCCTGCTGCTGCAATTGTTAATACTGTTCCTACAGGTAGGGAATTAACTAGTCTAGCTTTTCCTGAATAGAAATCCCAAAAGTCGCCATCATAAGGCACCCCTGCTGCTATTGCCTTAGATGAGTCAATAACTGAACCACCACCTACTGCAAGTATAAAATCCACATTTTCTTCCTTACACAGATTAATTCCTTCATATACTAGTCCACTTCTTGGATTAGGTGCCACCCCACCTAACTCAACATATTCTATACCTTCATTTGATAAAGATGTCTTCACCCTATCTAACAATCCCGTTTTTATTACACTACCTCCGCCGTAATGTAATAACACTTTAGTACCATTGTACTTCTTAACATATGTTCCCGCCTCGTTCTCTCTGTCTTTTCCAAAGACAAAATAAGTTGGGCTACAAAAATCAAAATTATTCATACCTCATATCTCCTTTTTTTTATTTATTTTAAATCATATAACTCATACATATTCAACATATTACCATAAGTTAGCTTTCTCGCTATAAGCTGTTTATATGTAACAGATTTCGTTTTATCTTCACTCTTTAATCTCTCCATTTGATTCACAATACTTTCGTATTCTGTTTCTATTGCACATTGCATCTTTTCATATGCTGCTAATTTCTCTTCTGAATTCATTATAGCCTCCTCTGCTTTATTAATCTAGCCTTAACCTGCTCTAAAAATCTACTTGGCCCTACTACCTTAACCATTGGTCCAAATGATAATACCTCTATTAAAGGTTCTGTTTCCATACTTCTACTATAATATATATAACACTTATAAGTATTTTCATCTATTTTAAATGTATTCTTCTCATAGTTTGCAAAATGTAACATAGTACGTTCTAATGCATTTCTATTATATATGATTAATTCTAATGGTTCTTTGTAATATGAGTTGGCAATAATTCTATTTATATCAATATCATCATCACAATAGAACTCCATAGGGTGTAGGGTTTTAATTCTTCCATACTCTATATAAAGGATTAGTATCAAGCTGATTACTATCAATTGCTAGAGAGATTTTCTTGACTGACTTCGTATAATCACTTTGAATATATTCTATTATAAGTTTTAGTAAAGCACAGCAAATAAATGGTAATAATAATATGTATTCAGAGCCAAGCAAAATCATAAAATATGTGATAAATACTTGCATTTAAGAGCATATTCTTATGATTTTATTTGGCGGATACGCTACACCGAGAAAAAACAACGTTTTTTGGAGGTTCGCCCTGAATAGTTATATCAAGTTTAACATATATTACGATTACACATCAATAAAACAATTAATTATAAGACGATAATCTCGTAAACGAGATTATCTGCCTGTGGCGGGTTGCATAAGCAACACTTTCTACTCCGCCACAATGCAATCCACAGCGGAGCGTCTCCTCTTACTCTATAGGGCGAACGCTCCTATAGAGTAAGAGGAAAGGGTGATAAAAATGTTTGTGATTTATAATGAAAATACTAAATACCCAATTAAGGTATGGCTAAATGATATAGGAGATATGGAGGATAGTTGTCTAGAGCAAGCATATAACCTTGCTAATCTACCATTTATACATAAGTGGGTTAGCTTAATGCCAGATACTCATACTGGAATGGGAATGCCAATTGGCGGTGTTATTGCCACTAAGGATGTTATTATTCCAAATGCAGTTGGTGTTGATATTGGATGCGGTATGATATTTACTCGTACTAATATCAAAGTTGAAGATATTAAAGATATTGAAACTGGAAATGGTTCTTTGATTCAAGCAATTATCGGAGATATTTTAAGAAATATACCTGTAGGCTTTAATCGCTATAAAACACTTCAACGTTGCGTAGCACTTGATACTGCTAAAGATGAATGGGATAAATATGAGAATAATCCTATGCTACATCAATTAATTGAAGATGGTTATTACCAAGTAGGTACACTAGGTGGCGGTAATCACTTTATAGAATTACAAGAGGATAATGAAGGTTACTTAGGAATTATGATTCACTCTGGTTCTCGTCACTTCGGTAAAGAAGTATGTGATTATTTCCACAAGACTGCTAGAGAAATAAATAATAGATGGTACTCAATGGTTCCTGACGAATATAGACTTGCATTTTTACCTATAGATACTAGTGAGGGGCAAGATTATATTAACTGGATGAATCTTTCACTTGCTTATGCTTATGAGAATAGAGAGCATATGATGAAAAATACTTGTCACATTGTTGCAAGCTATATAGAAAAACACACTAACCTTAGCGTTAACTTTGAACCTTCTATTAATTGCCATCACAACTATGCTTCTCTTGAAAATCATTATGATGCAAATGTGTGGGTTCATAGAAAAGGTGCAACACGAGTTCGTGAAGGCGAAATCGCTATTATTCCTGGAGCAATGGGATCATATAGCTACATTGTAAAAGGTAAGGGTAATCCTGAATCTTTCAATTCTTCTTCACATGGTGCCGGTAGAGCATATTCAAGAAGTGGTGCAATGAAAGCATTTTCTGCTGAAGAAGTTATCTTAGACCTAAGAGAACAAGGTGTTGTTCTTGGTAAACACAAGAAAAAAGACGTTGCAGAGGAATGTCGTTTTGCCTACAAAGATATTGATCAGGTTATGGAAAACCAACAAGATTTGGTTACTCCTATCCTTAAATTAAAAACTGTAGGCGTTGTAAAAGGATAAATGTCCGTATCCGATGCTAAGCATTGGTTGGTATATAGGTTATTAATTACTATATGTCAGTATTGTGAAGATTCACTGCTGTGGTGCCTTAGATTATATCAATGGGCTTTGGCTATAAAATATGCATAGAAGAAATGCAAGGAAATGTTAATTATATTCACTTCCATATGACATATTAGCTAAAGATACTTCTTGCAAGGTAGTTGATATGACGTTAAAGGAATTGAATATTGTAGGTCAGGAAATATTGACTGCTGATAAAATAGTTATACGTTTAAATGTATCTTGCTCTTATAAGATAACCGATGCATCTGGCGTAGTTTCTAAGATACACAACTTAGACAATCAACTATATTCTTATTGCCAGTTAGCAATCAGAGAGTTGATTGGAAACTATCGTTTAGATGAGATATTAGAGCAAAAGACTACTATATCTGAAGATATATTTAAGAAACTTTGCGAGAATTCTTCTACATATTTTGTATCATTTGCATCGGCTGGTATCAAGGATATAGTTTTACCAGGTGAAATAAAAGATATAATGAACACTGCTAGACTTATGTATGAGAATAAAACTCTATACAAGTTAAAAGAGTTGTTAGGTGCTAGGTAGTTAATTCCCATTTAAATTCTTCTCAAGAAATGATTTGCTTTCCTATAAATCAATAATATATATATCCGCAGTTTCATCTTCATACAAAAAGCTACGCTGGTACTTACCACCGTTTTTTAATATTGTTCTTATTGATGGTAAGTTATCTTTTTCTACTGCAAGTTGCAATTGTTTTATTCCATAAGCTTTTGCTTTTGAGCAAATACAAG
>JAVBSN010000094.1:0-5122 GCA_031547045.1 Lachnospiraceae bacterium | reverse complement strand
CCTAAAGTATATTTCATAATATATTATAAGGGTGAATCCCCTTAACCTCCTTAAATACATTTTAATAAGAAAGAACTAATTGCAACATTTAACATTATACGAAAATATATTACAAAATACAATAAAAAAAGTATTAAAAATGCTGAAATCGAGCAGACAATAATTTACAACTAATATATGTATAAATAATTATATATCTTTTTATGATACAAATTTCAATATTATGAATATGATAATAATAAAAAAGGAGTTTTATAGTAATGGAAGAATATTTAAATATGCTTCGAGAAGAAGAAAGTAATAATAATGGTATGAGTGATATGAATAATAATATGAATGGCAATATGAATAACATGAATACCAATATGAACAACAGTAATATGAATAATATGAACACCAGCATGAACAACAGTAATATGAATAACAGTAATATGAATAACATGAATACCAACATGAACAACAATAATATGAATAATAACATGGAAAAATGTAATGGATATATACATGTAATAAAAAGTGGGGATACATTATATAAATTAGCTAAAGAATATGATGTTAGATTAATGGATATTATGAGAATGAATCCCTATGTAAATGTATACAATTTACAAGTAGGCGATGAAATCTGTATACCTATGAATGTTACCCCTATGGAGGAATATAGTACTTATAACGTTAAAGATGGAGATACTTTGTCTGATATAATGAATTACTTTGGAAGAAATTATGAAGAGTTACTAAAATATAATCCAGGACTTAGAACAATTAAAATTCCAGTAGGTGGAGTAATAAGGTATCCTGCTAGAGGAAGAGAAGTATAATATATAGATAAGGGGAGCTATTGAAAAAATTATTTTAATAGCTCCCTTGTTTTTAAAATGTTGCCATTGTGGGAAGAATAATATATAATTACTTGTATGCGATAAAAAATATGGAGTTGATAATATATGAAATTTTTATATAAACTTGAAAGAAAGTTTGGCAAATATGCAATACCTAATTTAACAATGTACCTAATTGCAATGTTTATAATAGGATATGTTTTTATGTTTTTAATTCAAGCTAAAGTAGTGAGTGCTGAGTTATATTATGCATTATTACTTAATCCTAAGGCAATTATGGATGGAGAAGTTTGGAGGCTTGTAAGTTGGCTTATGGCTCCTCCAGATACTAGTTTATGGTTTATTATTTTTGCAGTGCTATTTTATAATTGGATAGGAAAAAGTTTAGAAGCAGCTTGGGGCGATTATATATATAATTTATATATATTTTCAGCAATTATTCTTACTGATTTAGGTGTTATGGTTACTTATTGGTTAGGACTTATTAATGATTATTTTTCAATGAATGCATATTATCTAAGTATGTCAATGTTTCTAGCATTTGCAGTATGTTATCCAAATCGAGAAGTTAGACTTTTCTTTATACTACCAATTAAGGTGAAGTATATGGGAATAATAGATGGCGTATTAATATTATTTACATTTTTAATGTCGTCATTAGGTAATAAGATTATTATTCTTATGATGATGCTAAATTTCTTAATCTTTTTCCTGTGTACTAGGAATTATAAGAGATATAGTGCTAAAGAGATAAAGAGAAAGAAGAATTTTAAGAAAAAGGTGAAAGTGGCAGAGCAAAGAAAAAAAAGTTCAGTATATAAATGTGCAGTATGTGGTAGAACAGAAGAAGATAGTCCAGAGTTAGAGTTTAGATATTGTTCAAAATGTAAAGGTGGACTTGCATATTGTAACGAACATCTATTTACACATACACATGTTAAATAACTTTAGGAGGACATAGAGAATGACTAAACAGGATAAAATCCTATTATCAGATATATTACAGAAGAAAGATTTAGAGGCTAGTTTACCTAAATATTCAAATTTTATGATGAATTCGGAATATGAATATTCAATAATAAAATTAGCACTTAATTATTATACAATGAAAGAAATTATTGACGAGGAAGAAGTTGATGGTTTTATAGTTGATAATATGAAAGTTATTAATAATATATTGGAGAAAAATATAATAGATAAAGAGTTTAGTGGTGATGAATACGAAAAGAATATAACTAAGATTAATTCAATTCGCAATGATATTATTACTAAGATGAAGGTTTTAACAGCCTATACAGATACATTGCAAATATATGAGCATGTGTTAAATCGTATTGAATATGGAATAACTAAGGAAATTAAAGAAGTTGATATACAAGTACTTAGTAATGAAGTGTTACAGTATCTCTTTTGTGAAAATGATAATGTTGTTATAAATAGTAAGATACAATTAGTATTAGGACAACTTCCAGTAAGAATGACTAAGAGTAGATTTTATGATGAAATAGGTACAGCACTTGCTATATATAACGGTTCTGATGTAGAAGCATTAAATGATTTTGTTAGTGTGATTAGAACAACTGCTATGTTAGAGATACCAACAGGATATGATACAGAATATCCTGAAATATATTCATTTATATGTGAATTAAAGAATCTAGATTATGATAATATTGATAAAGAAGAATTTAATAGACTTGTATCAAAGTTAGCTATAGAAGCAGAGAGAATTACTAATATTGTAACTAATTATTTGCAATTAGTAGAAATAATAAATGATGTATATATAATATTACTAGCCATTCCTTATTATACAAATAATACAGAGGGTGCAAGTATTGGTGAAGCTATTATTAAAGGTGTAAATAATGCATTTAATAATAATAGTAGTGTTTCAGAAGATATGGATGAACTTTTAGTAAAATTAGAAGGTTGTCAAGAAGCTTTATATGAAGATATTATGGTGTTTGAAGGAATATTATTTGATATAAGAATGGAACATGAGGATGTAATAAAGGCTATAATGCTTGAAAAAGTATTTGAGTCGTTGTACATAATGGAGAAATTATTATCAAGTAGTTTATTTATTGAATTATCAGAAAATAAAAACGAGAATCATGTAGTAGATAATAGCCTAATTATGTGTGCAAGAGATGAATTAGTTGCAGATTTCACAACATTATTTAAAGCAAATTCAAAGTTGGTAAATAGATCTATTATGGCAACAGTAATTAGTTGTTTACCAATATTCTTTAATAATCAACAAGAAATTATGGATTATATATACTATTCTTTAAGTCATTGTAATAATGATAGTGAATTAATGGCTGTATCAGAATTGTTAAAGGACATTATGCAAGAGTAATATAGAAGGAGTCAATATATGAAATTCCATGATAATTTCTATACAGGAGATTTATCCCCTAAGGAAGTAAAATCAATTGTTAAGAAAATTAAAAATAAAAAACGTACATATATTGATAAGTTTTATTGTATTATCTTACCATTATTTGATGATGGAGTATTGGAGATATATGAGCATAATCAATTGCTATTACCATATATAATTGATAAAGATATTGTAATTGTAGGAATAGCAAAACAATATGATGAAGCAATAGAATATGTTGCTCAAATAGTAGATGATATATATAAACAAACAGGGGATGTAAATATTTATAAATATTTTAATTAAGGTGAAAAAATGTTACATATACTTTTGTTAATATTAAAAATAATAGGTATAATTCTCTTAGTAATATTAGGATTAATAATTGTTTTATTGGTAATGATTTTATTAATGCCAATAAGATATAAATTTAATGGACAATATTATGAAGAACCTAAAGTAAATGTTTATGTTAAATGGGCTATATGCTTTTTAAAAGTAGATATAGTATATGAGAATTCAAAGATTAAATATACGGTAAAAGCTTTAGGTGGAAAAATATTATCAAATGATGATATTAAATTAAGTTGGTTGGGAAGACTAATAAAGAAATATATGGATAAAGGATTAGATGTAGTAGAAGATATAGATGACACAATTAATGTAAGGAATACATCTAATACTGATAAGAAAAATAAAGAAATAGATCCTGATAAAGAAATAGATAGTTTTATTAATGAAAATAAAGAAGATGAAACTTTTGTTGAAGAAGAAAATAAACATTTATATAATGATAAAGCAGAAGTTGATAAGGATATAGAAGATATTGAAAAGGAATATAAGAAACTTAATATCCTTGACAGATTAAAAATATTTGTAGATAATATTAAGAAGATATTTATATCTATTAAAAAAGTTATGAATTCAGCTAAGACACTAAAAGAGAAAATAACAATTATAATAGATTTTATGAAACTAGATACAACTAAGTCAGCTTGGAGTATGTTGAAGAAATATATTGTTGATATATTAAAGCATATATGGCCAAGGAAGATAGAAGGTCTTGTTAGATTTGGGTTTGATGATCCAGCAACAACAGGTCAGGTATTAGGACTAGTTTCATTGGGAATACCTATATACAAAGATAATATAACTATTAGACCTGATTTTGAACAGCAGATTATAGAAGGATATATATCTGGAAAAGGTCGTATAAGGATAGGATATTTAGTAAAGATAATAATTAAGATATTATTAGATAAAAACATATTAGATACGATTACAAGGGCTAGAAAACTTTTAGGAGGAGAATAATTATGGCAAATGATTTTAATTCTACAGTGGGGACTTTATTTAATGGAATGGATGGATTTTTAACTACTAAAACTGTTGTAGGTGAACCTACAAAGATTGGTGATACAATTATTTTACCATTAGTGGATGTTTCATTCGGAGTAGCTGCAGGAGCTTTTACAGATGAAAAGAAAAACAGCGGTGGCGGTGGTCTTGGTGGAAAGATGAGTGCAAGTGCAGTTTTAGTAATTCAAGATGGAACAACAAAATTAGTTAACATTAAGAACCAAGATAGTGTTACAAAGATATTAGATATGGTACCAGATCTATTTGATAAAATATCAGATATGGTGGGCAAATCAGAGAAAGAAGTAACAGATATAGATGTAGTTGAATAAATATTTAAAAGCATATCATTTTGGTATGCTTTTTCTATTCTATATTATTGTAATTTTTTGCAAGTAGTAGCATATAATATTTTATAGCAGGTAACAAGGTGGAATGGTATGAGAAAAGTATGTGGATTTGCATTATTCTTTTTTGCCTTAGGTATGATTACTACCTACCTTGTTAAGGGAATTTTGGAATTTATGATATT
>JAVBSN010000113.1:0-5276 GCA_031547045.1 Lachnospiraceae bacterium | reverse complement strand
TAACTTCTTAATTAATACTTATTTGTTTTTCATCTTTACGTCGATGTAAACGCCAGCTGACATATCTAACTTTTGTAAAGCATCGATAGTCTTTTGTGTTGGTTGCATAACATCAATCAATCTCTTATGAGTTCTTTGCTCGAATTGTTCTCTAGCATCCTTATACTTGTGAACCGCTCTAAGTATTGTTACCTTCTCAACCTTAGTTGGCATTGGTACAGGTCCAGAAACCTTTGCTCCTGTCTTCTTAACAGTATCGATGATGTTCTTAGCTGCTTGATCAATTAACTTATGATCATACGCCTTAAGTGTAATTCTCATTACTTGACTTGCCATAAAAAAAGCCGCCTCCTTTTCGCACTTTATTAATAGTACGACAAGTGGTGACTGTACACTTTCCCGTGTGTTCCATAATTATTCACACACGTCATCTCTGCAAACTTACAGATGGTATATAGTACAGTGACTTGTCGCCAGTTTCCTAACTTGACATTCGCTCCACGGAAAACCTACTATACAGTAGCAACCTCTCGCTTCTACGCTATCAATGTCACAGCAAGGAATATTATATACCATCTATTTTTATATTGCAAGACCTAATTTTATTTTTTTATTTATTATCTTTTTCACCTAAAATACAGAAAAATGGTATATTTCCTACTATTAAATATTTTATAAAACGTATGCACACATAAAATACACTTCTTGTATAGGAAGGAACGTTCAAGAAAGGAGTAAGCATCCAATCATAATTTCCACTATTCATTTTTCTCACCCATATATCATGTTGATTTTTATAATAAAAATAATTAGCAATTACAAAACATATGCCCACTAACACCAATGCTAGTAATACTATATTAGAAATAATATTTTGCTTTTTCCATACTTCTGATATTTTGTTTTCACTATACATCATTGTTTTACATATATAAAGCGACAGCCATATATGTAAAGAATTTATAATAATCCAATTTATTAGCTTATATATCAAAAAGACACCGTTAACATCACCAATCAAGAGTTCAATAAATGAACCTGCTATTTCCACCACCACTACACTTAGAAATACTATTATTATAGAAGAAAAAACTTTTTTGTAATTAATCTTTTCCTTACTTATGCTATATAAAACGAATACAAATATTAGCATCACTGCTATAATATATACTTCTTCTTTAATTATATTTATATATCCTTGCATGCTTTTTCTCCTTACTCACAATATCACCCAAAATTCTATTAATATAACCACCATTCATTTTGCAATTTTATTATCATACAAAAATAGAATATTATCTCTATTTTCCATATACCCTTACCCCTCTTCAGTATCTATTCAACCTGTTCCCTTACCTCATTGGTAATCTGTTCGCCACCCTTCTTGTACCATTCTTCTACAAATTCATCAAATGCATCTATATCCTTAATACCTGTAACTATTTCCAGATATATTTCTGTTTCCATATCTCTAAGCTGCCACCACTCATCCTTCATGGTTTCTGTTTCTCCAAAATATAGTGATGTTATTTTCTTCTTATCTGCTTCATATAATAGTTTACATGCAGTTATTCTTGAAGTATATGCTGCCCATTCTTCCGACGTTGGTTTATCACTATTTAAATAGTTATAGCATGCTTCATAATAAGAAGCTTCTAATATTTCTAAGTTGTCAGCTTCTTCCTTTCCTTCAAATACATTAACAAGGTCCGTGTAGCATCTTTCCAATGCATCATTATAATCAATGTTAATACCTATAGGTCTTGCTGTAGGATCTACATTTAACTTGAAATAATTGGCTAACTCTTCATCTTCCTTATCTTCATATCTAGCATAATCAAACATAACATCTATTATCTTAACTGCTATTTCAGGATGTTCATAACCTTTCCTAACTACTACATATTTGTAGCTAGGGTTTTGTGAATAATAACTTATCTCTCCATTATCATCTGTTGATATTAAATATGGTTGCCAATTAGCTGCTTTATCAGTTTCAATTGCATCCATTAACGGATTATTAGGCGACCACCATGGCCCAAAGAAAGATCCACATTTCCCTTCTATTACTAATTCAACAATATTGTTAGTTGTTCTTAATAGGAATTTGTTATCTATAATTCCTTCCTCATACATCTGTCTTATTTTTGTTAAAGCTTCTTTTGCTTCTGGTTGAACTGAACCGTATACCACTTGGTTATCATCATTATATATCCATTGTTTGGGATAAGCTCCAAAACTGGCAAATATAACATCTAATTGATATTCATAACTATAGCCACATTTTCCTGTTAGTTCAGTATCACATACTAGACCCACTGTATTTCCTACACCATTATTTCCTGGATCTTGTTCTATAAATTGTTTTATTATATTTTCTACATCTTCAATTGTTCTAGGCTCTTCTAGACTTAACTTATCCATCCAGTCTTTTCTTAACCATATTAAGCTTGGCCCATCTTCTATATTAGTCTCTGGTAATGCCATTATTTTACCATCAAAGGTTACGCCATCAAATATTGCATCACCATAGCTATCATATATATTCTTTATTCTATCACTTGCGCAATTATTAAATGAATCTGTTAAATCTTCTATTAAATCATTCTTAACAAGTTCCTTTAATGTTTCTTCATCACTTACTACCATAATATCTGGTAGTTCCTCTGTAGCTATAGCCATATCTACCATTTCATCATAATCATCACTGGCTTCAAATACATTTTTATTTTGTACGTTTATCATGTCTTTCAAGTATCTTGTATACACATTATCTTCGTATGTATCGCCCTGAGGCATATTAGAATTGTTAGCACCTGTCATCTTTCCAAGTGTATATGTTATAAGCTCTGGATACTTACCATATGGTGTTGTCATTGCTTCTTCCATCTCTTTTTCATAATCACCATTATATATAGAAGAAACTCCTTCATTTTTTTGATTTTCACAACCCACCATACATATACATAACATTATACTTATTAATATATTTAATCTCTTCTTCATTCTAATACCTCTTTTTCGTAAACGCCAATAGATTATAATATAAGACCACACACTATCTTATATTATAATCTATCTGCTTTTTGTATTCAATTATATATTCATACCATTTATCCTTTTACAGCACCTGTAATTCCATCAGAATAGTATCTCTGCATTATTATAAATAGTATTGCTATAGGTATAGATACACATACTGCTCCTGCTGCAAATCTTGTGTACCATTGGTATATGTTTTCTTTTTCAAGCATATTCCAAAGACCTATTGCTACAGTGTAATATTTTGCATCAGTACCAATTATTACTTTAGCTAGAATAAAATCTATCCATGGTGCCATAAATGAAGTAAGTACTGTATATACTACAATTGGTTTTGAGAGGGGTAAAACAATTTTAGTAAATACATTCCACTTAGTTGCTCCATCTATATATGCTGCTTCATCTATTGCTTTAGGAATCGTATCAAAGAATCCTTTCGCTACATAGAATTGAAGTATATTTGCACCCCCTGAGTATAAGAGGATTAATGCCAATAATTTTAAAGGACCTTCTGTAAGCCCAATTCCTTTCATTATGTAATACACTGCTATCATCGACATAAATCCTGGAAACATTCCAAGTATTAATGCTATATTTAACATAGGCTTTCTTGATTTGAATCTTAACCTAGACATTACAAATGCTATTGATACTAAATATATTGTTGATAGTATACATGAACATACTGCAACAAAAAATGTATTTCCAAACCATCTAGGGAAATTAAATATAGCTGTATCTGTAAATAAGGTTGTATAGTTTGATAAGGTTAATGCTTTAGGGAAAAATGTTGTTGAATATGAACCCTTTCCCGCTCTAAATGATGTCATTATTATCCATAGAATAGGAGAAACCCATATTATAGCTAAAAGAGAAAGGAATGTATGAACAAAAACATTTGTTACTTTTCGTTTGACTGTATAGCTTTTTTCTTTTTTCATCATTGAAATTCCTCCTCATTATTATATGATCCTGTCCTTCTATATGTTGATAGCGCAAATATAGCAGAAAGAACGAATACTATGATACCAATTACTGCTCCGTAATTGTAATCTTTTAAATCTATTGTTAATTTGTATAACCAAGTTACAAGTAAATCGGTTTTTCCTGCTGTACCATTATGATAATTCATAGCTGCCGGTGCACCTTTTGTTAATAAGTATATTACATTAAAGTTGTTAATGTTTCCGATAAATTGTGTTATTAAATACGGTGTTGTTATAAATAACATATATGGCAATGTTATTTTAAAGAATCTTACTACCGTACTAGCACCATCTATTTTTGCTGCCTCATATAAATCCTCTGGAATGTTTTGAAGTATTCCTGTTGTTTGTATTATTGTATATGGTATACCTATCCAAAGGTTAACTACTATTATTGTTATTCTCGCCCAAGTGGCATTTGTCCAGAACGGAAGACTAGTTTCTATCATTCCTAATTCTTTTAATAATACATTTACTGCACCTTCTGGTTGAAGCATTGTTCTCATTACTAATAAGGAAACAAATTGTGGTACTGCTATAGATAGAACAAATATAAATCTCCAGAAACCTTTAAATTTTGTATCTTTTCTATTTATAATCATTGCTATAATAATTCCAAGTATATAGTTAAGGGCTGTAGCAAAGAATGCCCATACTAATGTCCACCCTAATATATGCCAAAATGCTGTTCCCAACCCACTATTAACATTAAATATTTCTTTGAAATTTTCTATACCTACCCATGTAAACAAACTTCCTGGTGGTTGATGATTTCTATCATAATTTGTAAATGCCATGCTTATCATGAAAACAAGTGGCATTACTGTAAATACTACTACACATGATATTGGTACAAACAATAATGTTTTATGTACATTTCCATCTAAAAGACTTTTTATATCCTGAATAATGTTTAATGGTTTTTTCCCTGCTTTTTTATTAAGTTGTGCTTTATATGCTGACTTAGCTGACGCTTGCCAAACTATTAAAAAACCTAATATTATAAATATAGCAAAAATGCCATATAACAAGCAAAGCATAGAATTGTCACCTTGTGTATATTCATATATTTGCTTCGCCTCATTAAATACTTCTCCTCCTGTATCTGTTCCAAGAGTTATAAATCCTTTAAGAAAATCGATTCCACTTTCTATCATAAAGAAAATAAATCCGATCTCCATAGCTAAAAATAGTAATCCTTTTATTATTTGTCCCCTAGCGATATTACCCAGTCCCATTATTACAAAT
>JAVBSN010000122.1:0-12327 GCA_031547045.1 Lachnospiraceae bacterium | reverse complement strand
AAAGAATGGTGTATGTGCTGGAGGTAAACGATCATTTAAAGACCAGATGGCATCTCTACTACAGACAGACCCTACTGGTCTTAATGAATATGCAAAGGGCTATGATACTATTTATCCTATTGCCGCTCGTTGTGGCGTATTTGCTAAAACGGACATTCAACCATTAATTAACGAAGGTGCTACTAAAGAAAATCTATCTGCTTCTATTTTTCAAGCAGTAGTTAATCAAACTATTAGTGGATTGGCCTGTGGTAAACCTATTAGAGGAAATGTTGCATTTTTAGGCGGCCCTCTTCACTTCCTATCAGAACTTAAAAATACATTTATTAGAACCTTAAATCTATCAGATGATGCGATTATTGCACCAGATCATTCACATTTATTTGCCGCTGTTGGTGCTGCATTAAGTTCTGATGAAAATATTTCTACTACTTTAGAAAATTTGTCTAAGCAATTAAAAGGCGATGTTCATATAGAGATGGAAGTTGAACGTCTAGACCCATTATTTGAAAATCAAGCTGCTTATGATGCATTTACTGAGAAACACAATAGATTTTCTGTTAAGAGAGCTGATTTACAAAGTTATGAAGGAAACTGTTTCCTTGGTATAGATGCTGGTTCTACTACTACTAAAGTTGCTTTAGTAGGTGAAGATGGTTCATTATTATACGATTTTTATAGCAGTAATAATGGTAGTCCACTTAACACTACCCTTAAGGCTATTAAAGAAATATATTCATTATTACCAGATAGTGCTTCTATAGTTGGTTCTTGTTCTACAGGATATGGTGAAGCACTTATTAAGTCTGCCCTTATGTTAGATCATGGCGAAGTTGAAACTATTGCCCACTATACTGCTGCTGCTTTCTTTGAGCCAGAGGTTGACTGTATTCTTGACATAGGTGGTCAAGATATGAAATGTATTAAAATCAAAAAAGGTGTTGTTGATAACGTAATGCTTAATGAGGCTTGTTCATCAGGCTGTGGTTCTTTTATAGAAACATTTGCAAAATCTCTTAATTATTCTGTAAGTGATTTCGCTGAAATTGCATTATTAGCAGAGAATCCTATTGATTTAGGTTCTAGATGTACTGTATTTATGAACTCTAAGGTTAAGCAAGCCCAAAAAGAAGGTGCTACTGTTGCCGATATTTCAGCAGGTCTTGCATACTCTGTTATTAAAAATGCTTTACTTAAAGTTATCAAACTTACTGATCCTAAAGACTTAGGTGAAAAAGTTGTAGTTCAAGGTGGTACTTTCTATAACGATGCTGTTCTTAGAAGTTTTGAGATTATATCTGGCAGAGAAGCTGTTCGCCCTGATATTTCAGGTATAATGGGCGCCTTTGGTGCTGCCCTAATAGCTCGTGATAGATATGATAGTTCTGTTGAATCTACAATGTTATCAATTAATAAGATTAATCAATTACAATATGATACTACTATGGCTCGTTGTAAAGGCTGTACAAACGCTTGCCTTCTTACTATCAACAGATTTACTGGCGGACGCCAATTTATATCTGGAAATAGATGTGAACGTGGTGTTGGTATGAAGAAAAACAAAGATAATGTACCTAACCTATTTGATTATAAGTTAAAACAGATGTTTAACTATGAGTCATTAGCTCCTAATATGGCATATAGAGGAACTATTGGTATACCTCGTGTATTAAATATTTATGAAAACTATCCATTCTGGCATACATTTTTAACTAAATTAGGATTCCGAGTTATATTATCACCTCAATCAAATAGACAAATATATGATTTAGGTATTGAATCTATTCCTAGTGAATCAGAATGTTATCCAGCTAAGATAAGTCATGGTCATGTAATGTGGTTACTTAAACAAGGAATTAAAGATATATTCTATCCTTGTATTCCATATGAACGTAACGAGACACCAGAGGCTAATAACAATTACAACTGCCCTATCGTTACTTCTTATGCTGAAAATATTAAAAACAATATGGAAGAAATAAATGATGACACAATAACATTTATACGTCCTTTCTTGGCTTTAGATAATAGAGATGCTCTTGTAACTAGAATGTATGAAGAATTAGACCATTACTATGATATACCTATGCAAGAAATAGCTGATGCTATTGATGCGGCATATGCTGAAGCTGATAAGGTTCGTGAAGATATTTGTAAGAAGGGCGAAGAGACAATTAAATATCTTGAAGAAAATGATAAGCTTGGTATTGTTCTTGCTGGACGTCCATACCACGTTGATCCTGAAATCAATCATGGCCTCCCTGAATTAATTAACTCATATGGTATAGCTGTTCTTACTGAAGATTCTATATCACATCTAGCACCTGTTGAACGTCCTTTAATTGTATCTGACCAATGGATGTACCATTCAAGATTATATGCTGCTGCTAACTATGTTAAATCTAGCAATAACCTTGAATTAATACAACTTAACTCATTTGGTTGTGGTCTTGATGCTGTTACTACTGATGCTGTAAATGATATATTAACTAAGTCTGGAAAAATATATACTGTTCTTAAAATAGATGAAGTTAGCAACTTAGGTGCTGCTAGAATACGTATTCGTTCACTTATAAGTGCTGTAAATGTTAGAAAGAAGAAAAAGTTTAAACCAACTCCTGTTTCTTCTGCTTACAATAGAGTTTTATTTACTGAGGACATGAGAAAGAATTATACAATACTAGCACCTCAAATGTCTCCAATTCATTTTAATATATTAGCACCTGCTTTAAATTCTGCTGGTTATAATATTGAGATATTACCAGATGCAACTAAGGCTGATATTGATATGGGATTAAAATATGTAAATAATGATGCTTGCTACCCTTCTCTTATTGTAATAGGTCAAATAATGTCTGCTCTTAATTCAGGCAAATATGATCTTAATAAAATAGCTGTTGCAATAACTCAAACTGGTGGTGGTTGTAGAGCAACTAACTATATTGGATTTATTAGACGTGCTTTAGAAAAATCAGGTTTAGGACACATTCCTGTTATATCTTTAAGTACACAAGGCATAGAAAAGAACCCTGGTTTTACTTATAGCTATTCAATGATAAAAAAAGCACTGCAAGCCGTTGTGTATGGCGATGTATTAATGCGAGTACTATACAGAATACGTCCTTATGAGAAGGTTGCTGGCTCTGCTAACGCTCTACATGGGAAGTGGGAAAATATTTGTAAGGAATCTGTTAAAACTGGTAAGACTTCTACTTTCAAGAAAAACATTACTGGCATAATTAGAGATTTTGATAATCTAGAAGTAACTGATGAAGTTAAGCCAAGAGTTGGTATTGTTGGTGAGATTCTTGTTAAATTCCTACCATCAGCAAATAATCATCTTGTAGACTTATTAGAAGCTGAAGGCGCTGAAGCTGTAATGCCTGATTTATTAGACTTCTTTATGTACTGTTTCTATAACAATAATTATAAGCACAGATTTTTAGGTAAATCCAAGAAATCTGCTACTATTTCAAATATGGGCATATGGTTCTTAGAACAATTTAGATCTCATGCTAAGAAAGAACTTTCTAAGAGTAAGCATTTTACTCCTCCTGTTCATATTAGCGAGCTTGCAAACTATGCAAAACCATTTGCTTCATTAGGAAATCAAACAGGCGAGGGTTGGTTCTTAACTGGTGAAATGATTGAATTAATTCATAGTGGTGCTTCTAATATTGTATGTGCACAACCATTTGGTTGCTTACCAAATCATATTGTAGGTAAAGGTGTTATTAAAGAACTTAGACGAGCTTTCCCTGATGCAAATATTGTTGCAGTAGATTATGATCCTGGTGCTTCTGAAGTAAATCAATTAAACCGAATTAAATTAATGCTATCAGCTGCTAATAGAAATCTAGAGAATAAACAAACTTCATAATTATAATATAATGCGAAAATACCAAGCTAAATTACAGCTTGGTATTTTTATTTATATAGCAATCACATAACTCTCATCTTAAATATTGTATCATTCCTGGACCTAAATTATCTGTTGGTCTAGAAATAAATCCATATTTTTTATAAAACTCTTCTCGCCCTTTGGCACACATTAAACATAACATTATTTCTGAATTGTTTATTTTAATACTGTCTACATAGTTAATAAGTTTTTCTAATAAGGTATTTCCAATATGCATAGACTGATATTCAGGTAATACAATTAAATCTTGTATATAACAAACTACTGCACTATCTCCTACTATTCTTCCCATACCTACTGGGGTATTATCAACATAAGCGCATACAGTATATATACTATTATTTAATGCTTTTTCAGCTTGTGAATGACTTAATTCTTTCCAGTTAACACTTGCTCTTAACATTTGATATGTATTTACATCTATAACATTTTCCCTTATATCTATCATCTATTATCCTCTTATGCTAATACATATTAATCTTAAAATAAGATTAAATTCTCATGTCTAGTCCTTTTTCAATTAAATATCTTTTTAAATCATTTATTTCTAATTCCTTATAGTGGAATAATGAAGCCGCCAATGCTGCATCTGCTTTTCCTTCAGTTAATACATCGTAGAAATGATTTTTTGTTCCAGCTCCACCTGATGCTATTACTGGTATAGATACATTTTCAGAAATAATTTTAGTTAATTCAATGTCATAACCACTTTTTGTACCATCACAATCCATACTTGTTAACAAAATCTCTCCAGCACCTAATTTATTTGCTTTCATAGCCCATTCAACAGCATCAATGCCTACATCTACCCTTCCGCCATTCTTATATATATTCCATCCGGAACCATCATCTCGACGCTTAGCATCAATAGCAACTACTACACATTGGCTTCCAAATTTATCTGCTGCTTCACTTATTAAATTAGGATTATCAATAGCTGAAGAATTAATAGATACCTTATCAGCACCTTCTCTAAGAATTTCTTTAAAATCATCAACTGTTCTTATTCCACCACCCACTGTAAATGGAATAAATACTGTTTCTGCAACTCTTCTAACCATATCAACAACTATATTTCTAGCATCTGATGATGCTGTTATATCAAGAAATACTAATTCATCTGCACCTGCACTATCATATGCTCTTGCAACTTCAACAGGGTCACCAGCATCTTGTAAATTAACAAAATTTATTCCTTTAACAACTCTTCCGTTATGGACATCAAGACAAGGAATTATTCTCTTTGTATGCATATCTATTCCTCCTCTAGATTAATAAAATTCTGTAATATTTGTAATCCAATCTTGCTACTCTTTTCTGGATGAAATTGACATGCAAAAATATTATTATGTTCTACAGAAGCATGTATATGTGTAGAATATTCTGTAGTTGCCGCTACATCATTTTCATCCTCTGCTTTTAAATAGTAAGAATGCACAAAGTATACATATGGGTTCTTTTCTGCGATCCCTTTAAATAATCTAGCATTATCTGTTATATCAAGAGAATTCCATCCCATATGAGGTATTTTAAGTCCTTCACAATCTGGAATTCTTAAAATCTTGCCTTTTAATAATCCAAGTCCATTAACACCTGGTGTCTCATCACTACTTTCATACATTAACTGTAGTCCTAGACATATTCCTAAAAATGGTTTATTACTATCTACAACATCATATATAACCTTATCTAGATTATATTGTATAATCTTACCCATTGCATCTCCAAAACTACCTACTCCTGGTAAAATAACTTTATCGCTAGCCATAATCACATCTCTATCTCTAGTTATAACGACTTCTTCGCCAAGATATATTAATGCTTTTTCTACACTCTTTATATTTCCAGCATCATAATCAATTATTGAAATCATTATTCTTCCTCCGCTTGTGTCTCATCTTCTGGTGTAATATTTGATGAATATTTTTCAATAGTACTTACATAATCATAGTCATTCATTTCATTAATAGAATTTGCTTCTTCTAATGTTATTCCATAAGAAGTTGCCAAAGCTTCAACAATCTTAGCTTTACACTTATCAATATCATTAACTATATTAAGTTCAACTGCTTCTTCATAATGTTCATCATATTTAACTAATCCACGTAATAATGAATCCAATGCTTTATCATATCTTTTTAGTTCATAGAAGTTGGTATTATATGATTCATATAATCGCTCTACATACATTACTGTATATATTCTATCTTTTAATTCTTGATCTTTTTCTTTTACATCAACTCCATATACTTCATCATATGCCAAGCGATATTTTTCTCTAGTAAAATATTCTCCCGCTCTTTCTATAACTAGTTTATAGTTAAATGCTTTAGTTCCAGAAAACAATGAGCCTACTGATGCAATTCCAACAATAGCAATTATAATTACAAAAACCATACTTACTTTTTTCTCAGGTACTGCTTCTAAAGCTTCTTGTTCTTCTTGTTGTTTCTTAGCTAATTGCTTTTCTCGTTTGGTTACATCATTTTTCTTTTTAACAGCCTCTTTAGCTATTTTATCTTCATTTTTCTTCTGATTTTTAATTTCTTTAGCAGCTTTCTTTTCTTCCTTTTTTGCTAATTTAGCTGCCTTTTTTGCCTCTAATTCTTCAAGACTTATTCCCTCTTCTTCATCTTCATCTGGATCACCAAAAATAATTCGAGATAAAGTCTTTTTCTTTTTAACTTCAACTACCTCATCTGGAATATCTGCTAATTCAATTGACGAAGAATCACTTTTACTAACATCCATTTTTGTATCTGTAACTTCTTGTTCTTCCTCATCTTCAATTCCAAGCATAGCAAATAAATCATCTAATTCTTTATTTGTATTCTCTATATCTCCATTTGAATCAAAAAAACCATCTCCAAATGCATCTACATTAACTTCTTCTGCATATTGCGATTCACCATATTCTTGATTATCATTATCATCGTTTTGTGAATCTGAGTATTCTACATTATCAAAATTATAAGATTCTGTATCTATATCATTATTGTCTATATTATCACTATATACATTATTGTCTTCTATATTATTTTCATCTAAACCAAGATTATATAAATCATTATTGTCAATACTATTACTTTCAAAACTACTATCTATACTATTATCTTCTGAATAATCATTAAATAATTCTTCCCCACCTAATTCTTCTGTAGATGGTTCAGTTTCATCATTATCTTCAAAGAAATCATCATCTAAAATTTCTTCTTTGAAAAAATCATCTATATCTAAATCATCCAAATCATCTAAATCTAATCCACTATTTTGCTTACTATCAAGTTTAATATTAGTTACATCTATATCATCAAAATCAATATCATCAAAATCTAATCCATCCATATCAAGATCAGCTAAAGAATCTAATTCATCTAGCTCATCTAATTGTTCAAGGCTAATATGTGAATCTAATGCTTCAACTTCCTTTTTCGAATCATTTTCAACGTGACTATCTACGGTTTCCATAGATTCTTTTTCAGCTATTTCACTCTTAACTAATTCATCATCTAGCTCTTCTTCTATTTTATTGTCTATCTCTTCATCAAGAGTAATCTCATTTAACAAACTGTCAAGATAATTTTCGTCCATTTGGTCACCTCATAGTTTTATGATAATAATCAAAAAATCACTTATGTATTTTAACATAATATATCGCAAAAATCAATTTTACGTATACTATTTTTAATAGTGTTTATTCATTTACCCATTTGAATTCAATTATACATTATTTCAATATATTTTACTACTTAAGCTATAAATAATATTTTTTTGTAATTTTTAATGAATTTTTAATGAATTTTGTTATACCATTCTAACAAAACACCATTGCTTTTTTATTGAAATTGTTATATATTATAATTTTTTTATAGTATGTTATTACATAGAGGAGGTAAGTGTTATGAAATCATCTTTATACGTAGAATATCAAGAGAAACAATTAGACGAAAAGACTGTTATTGCACTAGCTAAGAAAATATGGACTGATGCTGGTAATAAGGTAGCTGACCTTAAAGATCTTAAAGTATATATCAAACCTGAAGAAAACACAGCTTACTATGTTTTTAATGATGATATATCTGGCAATTTTTATCTTGATTAATATCTTACATATTAATTAATAATAAATGCAGGGAATTATTTATAATCCCCTGCATTTATTATTATAAAAATTATTTATTATTTACTAATGTATCAATTATTCCTACTAGTTTTCCTATTTCTGGTTTTGAAACTTGTGCATTAGCTCCTAATCTAGCTCCTTTTTGCATCATTTCATCATTGATTAATGATGAAAATACTACAATCGGCAAATGCTTAACTGCTTCATCTTCCCTTATTAATTTAATAAGTCTATGACCATCCATCTGTGGCATCTCAATATCAGTTATTATACATTTAACACCATAGTCAACACCATTATTACGCTTCAATTTCATTAGTTTATCCCAAGCTTCTTGACCATTAGCTGTCATTGTTATATTATTATATCCTGCTTTAAACAATGAATCATGTATTAATTTACTTAATAATGGTGAATCTTCTGCTATTAATATAGGTATATTATTTCTATGCTCTGAATCAACTTCAACAATTTCTGAAACTTTCAAAGAAGTTCCTGGACATATTTCTTCTACAATTTTTTCAAAATCTAAAACTATTATTAAATCTTTATTTTTCTTAATTATTCCTGTTGCAATAGATGACTCAGTAGTGTTTACAGTTGCATCTGGCTTAACAATATCAGACCATGATACTCTATGAATACCAATTACATAATCAACTTCAAATCCTATATTAAGATTATTAAAATTAGTAACTATAAGCATATTGGTATTTTTCTCATCCTGCTCTGGAAACCCAAGCTTCTTAGCTAAATTAATTACTGTAATAATAATGTCTCTTGGCATAAACATACCTTCAATACAAGGATGAGAATTAGGTATAGGAATAAGATTTTGATGTGTCAATATCTCTCTAACCTTTGCTACATTAATGCCATAATGATTACCTGCCACAACAAATTCCAAAATCTCTAATTCATTGGTTCCACTTTCTAATAATATATTAGTATCCATATAATGCCCTCCCTGAAACTGTAAGTCTATACAATCTTTATAATGTTTTCCTTATTAGAATAATTAACTTTAAGTATCAAACTATTAATATTATCTACCAAACTATCTGATATTTGAAAAACTAATACTGCATCGTTTTTATTATTTGGTGCTATAACTCCTTCATATGTTGATAAGTCATCCATTAAAATTGTAAGCATTGGCTTTGCTGCCTTTGTCTCATTTAATACAATCTTATAATCTATATCTAAATCTAATAGATTAACTGCAAGGGGACTTGAAGTATTATTAACAACATTAAATTTTAATACTAATAATTTTTTACCTTCTGGTGCTTCTAAATAAATAAATGCTCCATCTTCATCAATAGCTGGGTACTTACTAACTATCAAATATTTATCAAATACTATTGAAGCCCCATCTATTCCTGTTATCTTGGCAATATCAGTACTATTGCCACTAACTTCGGGGGGGAGACTATCTCCGCCTCCTTCTGTAATATCTTCCGTAATATTTTCTGTTGAAGATTCTTCTGTTGTAATATCTTCTTCACTATTTTCTTCCGTTACTTCTGTTGCTTCTTCCGTATCTTGAGTACTTACTTCTTCTGTATCCAATATAGTATCTTCTTCACTATTATTATATTTTACTTCGTTATATTTTGAATAATAATTAGAATCATACTTTAACAATAACTCAGATGCATATTCTGCAATAGCTTTATTGTCCTTATCTGATAACTCTATTACCTTGGTACATCCAGTTAATAGACCTATCACTAGTACAGTTAGCAACAGTACACTAGCCTTCTTATACATAATGTACCTCCATACAAATCATATAAATATTCTATCATTTATTGTGTATTTTAACAAGAAGTATCTGCATCAAGTTTTATATAAAATACTACTCCATCATCAGTATTATAGGCGCCATATTGTTTGCAATGAGCTTCCATAGTTGCTGCTACAATTGACAATCCTATACCACTTCCACCATACTCTCTTGTTCTTGCCTTGTCCACTTTATAAAATTTAATCCATACCTTATCAATATCTTCTTCTGGTATATTACTTCCACTGTTAAATACTGATATTTTAATCTCATTTCCAATCTTTTCAAAGAAAACATTTATATTTCCTCCAATATTTGCATAATGAATAGCATTTGAAATATAATTAGATAATACTTCTTCTATCATAAATTCATCTGCCCATACAAATATAGACGATTCATTCTGTATATCAACTTTTAATTCATTTTGATTTATAAGTAATTCTGATGAAGCAATAATATTTTTAATCATTTCTACTACATCAAATCTTTCAATAGTAACACTTTCATTTCCAAATTCTATTTCATTAAGTGCTAATAATTTCTTAACCATTGTATTCATCTTATTTGCTTCATCTGCAATAACTTCACAGTAAAAATCCCTACTTTCTTTGTCATCAGAAATGTTTTCCATAAGACCCTCTGCATATCCTTGAATTAAGGCTATTGGTGTCTTTAATTCATGAGAAACATGGGATAAGAATTCTTTACGCATTTCATCTATCTGTGTTTTCTTTTCAATATCTTTTCTTAACTCATTATTTGCTGTTTTAAGTTCTGATATTGTATTCTCAAGTCTATAGGACATGTTGTTCATTGACTTTCCTAATTCACCAATCTCATCATTACTTATCCTATTAACTTTTGCATTAAAATCTAAATCTGACATTCTTTTAGCAATTATAGCCATATGGTGAATTGGCTTGGCAAATTTATTACTAACAAAAAACATTGCAATACAACCAAATACTGTAACAATAATACCTACAGTTCCAAAAAGTTTACTTGCAAGTTTTACACTATCATCAACTCTTTTAATTGAACTTCTAATTACAACAAGATTACCATTTGATAATTTTCCTACCAAATCGAAAAAATCTGAATCTAATCTACTATCATGATTTTTCTGAATAATATACTGTCCATTTCCTATCTTCAGTTCACTACTCATTTTAAAGTCAATTCCTGCATTCTTCTCTGAGGGTTTTGTGTTACCCATAAGATTGTCTAATGCTATTAAACTATCTGCTAGTTTACTATCTTCATTAGTATTAGAATACACTTTATTATTATCTGCATCTATAACTACAATAACTGTATCTGATTTGGCTCCTACTTTAGAAAAGTTGTCCTTGATATAATCATCATCATCATTTGCATCAGAAAATAAAATATCTAAATCACTAAATGTTGATTCAAGACTCCTCTTAAGATCCATTACAAAGTAATCTTTCATTATATAATTACTTATGAACCACGTAGAAAAAACACATAATGCCATTAATCCAACAAGGAAAAGTGATAATTTAAACCTAATTGAATTCTTCATTATAACACCTCAAATTTGTAACCTTTTCCCCATATAGTTTTAATATAATCTCCACATGAGCCTAGTTTACTTCTTAATTTCTTTACATGAGTGTCTATTGTTCTTGCATCTCCAAAATAATCATAATTCCATACATTATTAAGAATCTTCTCTCTTGATAATGCTATTTTTTGATTTACAAAAAAGTAATTAAGTAATTCAAATTCTTTATAAGTAAGTTCAACAGGATTACCACATACTTCTACACTATGAGCTGCTATATTCATTATAATATCCCCTGCTTGAATTATATCTTCACCTGAAATATTACTAGTTCTTCTTAATATAGCTTCAACGCGGGCTACTAGTATCTTAGGGCTAAATGGTTTTGAAATATATTCATCTACACCTAATTCAAAACCTCTTAATTCATCATGCTCATCTGCCTTTGCTGTAAGCATAATAATTGGTACCTTAGAATCCCTTCTTATCTCTTTACATACTTCCCAACCATCCATCATAGGCATCATAACATCAAGAATTATTAATGAAATATCTTTATACTGCATAAATAAATCAACTGCTTCTTCACCATTAGATGCTTCTATAACTTCATAATTACTTTTCGCCAAAAAATCTTTTACTAATTTTCTCATTCTACTTTCATCATCAACCACTAATATTTTAACTGTATCCATAATATTATCCTCCTAGTAAATCTTAAGAAAATCATATCACATCATTATGGCTAAAATGTGAAATATACAAAAAACTTTTATCATAATTATTTATTAGTTATATTTAACTCTTCTTCTTTAAGTTGAATTGCTTTTTCTCTTTCTTGCAACTCTTCTTCCCAACCTGCATATTTATCAAGCACTTTATTTTCAGTATTAATGTACCCCACATTTTTATTAGTAGCTGCAATAAAAAACATACCTGCAACCAAAATTGATAAGGATATT
>JAVBSN010000001.1:0-21727 GCA_031547045.1 Lachnospiraceae bacterium | reverse complement strand
CTTAGATAAAGAAATGCAAATAAATGCAATAGAATTATATCTAGAACAATTAGAAAATATAATTGAACAAACCAATGCAACAATTGGAGAAAAATTAAAATTATATAATGTATTAGGGATAATGTTAGGCATATTGGTAGTAATAGTTCTTATATAAATATGGAGGAAGCTATGACAATACAATTAATATTTAAAATAGCTGCGGTAGGTATAATTGTTGCTATTTTAAATCAAGTTTTAAAACATTCAGGAAGAGATGAACAAGCTTTTTTAGTTAGCTTAGCTGGTCTTATTATTGTATTAACATGGATTATTCCTTATATATATGATTTGTTTAATAGCATATCGTCACTGTTTAATATGTAAGGAGGAAGTTCGTGACAATTATTAAATTGGGTGTAATTGCGGTAATTGTAGTACTTATTGCGCTTAAATTAAAAAGTTATAACCCTTCTTTTAGTAGTTATTTAAGTCTAGCTTTATGTGTATTTATATTATTTTTTGTGTTTGATAGATTAAAGGTTATAGTTGAATTAATTGAGAAAATATCTAGTAGTATTTCAATAGACAAAATATATATAGAGGTTTTATTAAAATTAATTGGGGTAGCTTATATATGTGAATTTTCATCTAGTATGTGTAAGGATGCAGGGTATAGTGCAATAGCAGGGCAAATTGAAACAGCCGGAAAGTTAAGTATGCTTGTTATAAGTATGCCAATAGTATTTGCAATTATTGATACCATTAATGCATTTTTATATTGAGGTTAATATGTGTAATTTAATTATGATATGTGTACATATGGTTTTATTTATTACTAATATGAATTTTGATATTAATGATAATTTAATACAGAATAAATGTTATTTTAATCAAAGCATAATACAAAATAAAGAATATACTAGTCAAAATATAATACGGAATAATATTTATACAAATCAAAATTATGAAGAAGACTATGATTTCTCAGAACTTGATGAATATAGTAATACTGTTTATTCTAAAATATTTAATTGCCTTATAAAAGGACAAGTTGATGATGCTTTGATTCTATGTAAGGATGCCATTATTGATGATGTAACAAAAGAATTAATTGAAAATAAAAAGATATTAGTACAAGTAATTATAATTGCAATAATTGGTGCAATATTTTCTAATCTTTCAAATTCATTTTCAGATGGATTTGCAGGAGAGAATGGGTTTTATGTAACCTATCTACTTATGATAGCTGTTTTATCTAGTTCATATACACTTGCATATAATATAGCATATGATGCGGTTAAAGATATTTTAGATATTATGCAAAGTCTAATTCCAGTATTTACAATGTCTCTTGCAGCAACAGGAAACATTACAACATCAATAGCAGTATATAACCTATTGGTAATGGGTGTAGGTGCTACAGAATGGGTGATTCTAAATATAATATTACCATTAATAAATATGTATGTAATATTGAATCTTATTAATAATATTTCAACAGAGGACAGATTTTCAAAATTTTCAAATTTAATTAAAAACATATGTGAATGGGGATTAAAGACAATAATGGCTATAATAATAGGTCTAAATACTATAAAAAGTATAGTCACACCTGCATTTGATTCAGTGAAAACGCAAGCGTTAGAAAAGGGTATTGCTGTGGCACCAGGAGGACAGGTGGTCAGTGCATTTGCTAGTGTTATGATTGGATCCAGTGTAATAATTAAAAATAGTATAGGTGTAGCAGGCATATTAATACTAATTATAGTGGTTAGTGTACCTTTAATTAAATTATTATTATTTTTATTAGCATATAGAATACTTGCAGCCACATTACAACCAATTGCGGATAAAAGAATGGTACAAGGCTTACAAGCCCTATCTGATGGAAATGGATTGTTAATGAAGGCTGTAATGTCAGCAACTGTATTGTTCGTATTATCAATAGCTATTGTTACTGTGGCAACAAGGGGGTAATTACTGTGGAAATGATTAAAGATTGGCTAACCAATATAGTTATATTTACAGTTCTAGCTACAGTTACCATAAATGTATTACCAAATAATAATTATAAAAGATATATTAAATTATTTATTGGACTTATGTTTATTGTTATTATAATTAGTCCTATTACTAAATATTTGAATATAAATGAAGACATTGGGTTTAATTATATATTAGAAGAATTTAATGTTAATTATAATTTATATAGTAATAGTAAGGTAAATGATAATAATTATACAAAAAAATTAGTGGAAACATATGAAGATAATGTAGGAACAAATATTAAGGATTATTTAAATAATCAAGGTTACAATATAAAAAATGTAGAAGTAATTTCAGATGAAAACGGACAAATTAATTCAATAGATATAGAAGTTATAAGTGAAGAGTCCATACTAGAAGCTTTTAATAATTCTAATGAGACAGAAAATATAAGTTTGAAAAATAATATAAAAACTTTGATTTGTCAATTCTATAATGTGGATTCTGATAATATAAATATAAAGATTAAGGAGATATAGATGAAGTCAAATAAAGATAATGTTGAAGAAGATAAATTAAATATTTTAAAAAAATTTGACTTAAAAAAACTTTCACTTGATAAGATTGCCATTTTCTTCTTAGTAGGAGTATTTTTACTTATAGTTACTATTCCAACAGAGGGTAATTCTAAGAAAAAGGAAGAAAACACATCTTTAGATAAAGCTGTTACAGTATCGGACATATCTGAGACTAATTCTTCATATAATGAAGAATACATTACATATATGGAAACGAAGCTTACTGAAGCACTAGAAAAAGTAGAAGGTGTTGGAATGGTTAATGTAATGATAACCTTAAGGTCTTCTAAAGAATCTATTATTAACAAAGATAGTCCTTATGAACAAAGTACAACAATAGAGAAAGGGGCAGATGGTGAATCATTAGAAAACAACCAAATGAAAAGTGAAATACAAACAGTTTTAATTGAACAAGATGGAGAAACAATGCCATATGTACTTAAGGAATTAGAGCCAGAGATAAAAGGTGTAATTATAGTATGCCTAGGAGGAGATGATCCTCTATTTGTTTATAACTTTACATAAGTAATTGAAGGACTATTTTACATTTCTTTCTATATGGTTAAAGTTTTAATAATGAAATTAAATAAATGGAGGTGTCATTCATTGAAAAAAATAATGAAGAAAAATCAAATTATTATAACAGCATTAGCTATAATGATAGCAGTAGCAGGGTATTTGAATTTTTCAAGTAGAGATGTAAGTTTAACAGATAATGATATTGCCAATGAGACGGAAGGTGCACAAGGGAATTCTGATGATAGTTTAGTAAGTGCTCCAGTTGAAGATACTATTGATGATCAAGACTTAGCCTTAGATGTTAATACAGATGTTCTTCCAGAGGAGGGAGAAGATGTAGCACTATCTGATGAAGCGGCAGGGGCATCCCCATCAGCAGATGAGCAATCTACAATAGGTGAAGCAGTACTTACAAGTTCAGATTCGGTTGCAAATTTTATGCTTCAAACTAAACTTAATAGAGAACAAGTTAGATCAAGATCAAAAGATATGTTATTAGAAATTATTAATAATACTAATATAAGCGAAGAAATGAAACAAGATGCTGTTAATAAAATGCTAACATTAACAGATAATATGGAGAAGGAGTCTTCAGCAGAACAGCAATTAGGTGCAAAGGGATTTCTTAATTCAATCGTTAATATTAGTGAAGATAGTATAGATGTTACTATTAATAAATCAGAATTAACAGAAGTAGAAAAAGCACAAATTGAAGATATTGTTGTTAGAAAAACAGGTTGTTCATTGGATAAAGTAGTAATTACAACTATAAAAACTCAAAATTAAATTGCAAAAGTACATATATTTGTTATAATAGATGTAATGTTTAATAATTGAGATACACGTTAGGAGGAATAACCATGAACGTTGAGATTAATGAAGAAAATGGATATAAGATTAGAGAAGAGGGCAAATTTGGAGCTGTTCAAATAGCAGATGAAGTTGTAGCAATAATAGCAGGTCTTGCAGCTACAGAGACAGAAGGCGTTGCAAAGATGTCAGGCAATATACCAAATGAGTTAGTAAGTAAGCTAGGAATGAAGAATTTATCTATGGGTGTGAAAGTTGATGTTTCACCATCATGTGTGAAAGTAGATTTAGCATTAGAATTAAGATATGGATATAGCATAGTAGAAGTATCAAAGAAAGTACAAGAAAAAGTTAAATCAGCTATAGAGACAATGACAGGATTAACAGTTGAGGTTGTTAATGTAAGAATTGTTGGAGTAGCAATAAAGTAAATTACAATAGAGATTTTACTCTAGTGTTTAAGAAGGATGACTAATTATAATTGTTAGTCATCTTTCCTAAGATACAGGAAGGATATATATGACAAGACGAAAGCTTAGAGATTCTGTTTTTAAAATACTATTTAGAGTAGAGTTTAATGAAATAGATGAAATGCAAGAGCAGATAGAATTAGGGTTAGAAGTAATTAATGAACCAGAAGATTATGATGAAGATAAAGAGCAAGAAGAATTATTACCAGTAGAAGAAGAGGATGCTTTGTATATAACTAATAAAGTTAAGGCTGTTATTAGTAACTTAGAAGAGATAGATAATATTATAGGTGAATTGTCAGAAGGTTGGGGAATTAATCGAATTGGTAAAGCTGAACTTGCTATTTTAAGACTAGCTGTATATGAGATTAGATTCGATAGTGATATTCCAGATAGTGTAGCAATTAATGAAGCTGTTGAATTAGCAAAGGTATACTGTCAGGATAGTGCAAAAAGTTTTGTTAACGGAGTGTTAGCAAGGGTAGTAGTAAAATAGGTGTTTATATGGCTAATATATATTCAGTAGGACAAGTTAATACTTATATTAAGAATATGTTTGCCAATGATTTTTTTTTGAAGCATGTTTTAATAAAAGGCGAAGTATCTAATGTAAAGTATCATACATCAGGTCATATTTATTTTTCGCTTAAAGACAGTACTAGTACAATTAATGGAGTAATGTTTAAGGGAAGCAGAGATAGAGGTCTTAATTTTGCATTAGAAAATGGTCAAAGTGTAGTAGTGACTGGTAATATAAGTGTATACGAGAGAGATGGAAGATATCAAATATATGCAACAGAAATAGCCCTTGATGGTTCAGGCGCATTATATGAAGCTTATGAAAAGCTTAAGATGCGTTTGTACGAAGAGGGCTTATTTGAGTTTGAGCATAAGAAACCTATACCTAAATTTCCAAAGAAAGTTGGAATAGTTACTGCTTCTACAGGTGCAGCTATTGAAGATATTAAAAATATTGCAAAACGTAGAAATCCATATGTTCAATTAATTTTATATCCAGCTAAAGTTCAAGGAGAAGGAGCAGCTAATACAATAGTTGATGGTATTAAGATTCTTGATAACATGGGAGTAGATACAATAATTATTGGACGTGGTGGTGGCTCTATTGAGGATCTGTGGTGTTTTAATGAAGAAATTGTTGCAAGGGCAATATATGAGGCAAAGACTCCAATAATTTCGGGAACAGGTCATGAAATAGATAATACAATAGCTGACTATGTATCAGACTTAAGAGCGCCAACTCCATCAGCAGCATGTGAGCTTGCTATATATGATGTAGTAAGTGCAATTAATGAACTTAATGCAGTTAATGATATGATGGAAAGAAGTATAGTTAGAAGAATTAATTATAAAAAACTTGCTTTAGATAATATTTATAATAGATTATGTGTATTAAGTCCAGTAAGCAAGCTTAATAATAAGAAGATATTTTTAGATGAGCTTAGTGATAAGTTATATAATAACATGGAAAGAAAAATCCTATATAGAAAACATAGATTAGAAATATTAACAGAGCGACTAAATGGATTATCTCCAACAGCTAAGTTAATAGGTGGTTTTGGATATATAGAAAATAATAATAGAGGAGTATCAACAGTAAAAGATGTTAATATTGATGATACAATAACAATAAAGATTAATGATGGAAGTATAGATGCAAAAGTAATAGGCATTAAGGAGGTAGAATAATGAGTAAGAAGGAATTTTCTGTTGAGGATTCATTTGTAGAATTAGAAGAAATAGTTAGTAAATTAGAATCAGAGGATACCTCTTTAAATGATGCAGTTAAGTTATATTCACAAGGTGTAGAACTAATTAAAGCTTGTAAGGATAATTTAGAGGATGTAGAGAAAGAGATAATTGTACTTAGTAAAAAAGGAGATATAGGTAATGAATAGTATTACAGACCGTATAAGTGAAATAGAAAATATAATATATTCTTATCTTCCAGAGGAGGTAGGTTATCAAAGTACAGTTCTTAAAGCTATGAATTATACTATGAAAGCTGGTGGAAAGAGAATTAGACCTATGCTTATGGAGGAAACATATAAATTATTTGGTGGCAGTGATAGAAAGATTATAGAACCATTTATGGCAGCTATTGAAATGATACATACATATTCTTTAATACATGATGATTTACCAGCTTTAGATAATGATGATTATAGAAGAGGAAGAAAAACTGCTCATGTTGTATATGGTGAGGCTATGGCAATACTTGCAGGAGATGGATTGTTAAACTATGCCTTTGAAGTTGCATCAAAAGCATTTGTTAATAATGAGGGAGATGCAAAGGTTGCAAGAGCATTTATGGTATTAACAAGAAAGCCTGGTATCTATGGGATGATAGGTGGACAAGTTACAGATATAGAATTAACAGGAACAACTATTAATAATGAACAGGTAGAATATATATATAATAATAAAACAGGTGCTCTTATAGAAGCGGCTATGATGATAGGAGCCCTACTTGCAGGAGCTTCAAGTGATGAAGTTAAAGTAATTGAGCAAATAGCAAATGATATTGGAATGGCATTTCAGATTCAAGATGATATACTAGATATTGTTGGAGATGAGAAAGCTTTAGGAAAGCCTATTCATAGTGATGAAGACAATAATAAAATGACCTATGCAACTATACATGGTATTGATAAGGCAAAAAGTGATGTTGAATTAATTTCAAAAAGAGCAATTGATAATATGGATAATCTTCCATATAAGAATGAATTTTTAAGAGATATGATATTATATCTTATTAGTAGAGAAAAGTAGAGGATAGTTATGGGTACATTAGACAAAATAGTAAATGCTAATGATATTAAAAATTTAAAACCTAATGAATATGAAGATTTAGCCAATGATATAAGATTGTTTTTACTAGATAGTATTAGTAGAACTGGTGGGCATTTAGCATCAAATTTAGGAAATGTAGAGCTAATAATGGCATTACATTTAGTATTAGATTTCCCTAAAGATAAACTTATATTTGATGTAGGGCATCAAGCATATACACATAAAATATTAACTGGAAGAAAAGATGGATTTTCTACATTAAGAAAATATGGTGGTATGAGTGGATTTCCTAAGACTAGTGAAAGTGATACTGACTGTTTTAACACAGGACATAGTTCAACTTCTATTTCAGCAGCAGTAGGAATGGCTGAAGCAAGGCAACTTTCTGGCACAGACGAGAGAATAGTTGCAGTAATAGGTGATGGATCTTTTTCAGGTGGGTTATGCTATGAAGGTCTTAATAATTTAGCGCATATTAATAGTAATTGTATAATTATTCTTAATGATAATGATATGTCTATAACTGAAAATGTTGGAGGTATGTCAAAGTATTTTAATAAGATTCGTTTAGGTTCAGCCTATAATGATTTGAAATTAGATATTGAAAATTTATTTAAAAATGTTCCTAATGGTACAGAAATAGTACGAAAAATGAAACGTTCAAAGGATAGTCTTAAGAGTATGGTTATTCCTGGTATGTTTTTTGAAGATATGGGAATAAAATATATTGGACCAGTTGATGGACATAATCTTAATGAACTTGTTAATACATTTAAGGCAGGACTTCAGTTAGATTTTCCAATACTGATTCATGTTAAAACTAAAAAAGGTAAAGGTTATAGATATGCTGAAAAGTATCCTTCTCATTTTCATGGAGTTGAACCTTTTGATTTGAAAACAGGTAAGCCACTTAAGAAAAAAGAGAAGGCAAGTTATACAGATGTATTTGGAAGAAAGTTATTAAGTTTAGCAGGGGATAATGATAAAATTGTTGCTATTACAGCCGCTATGCAAACGGGAACAGGATTAGCAAAATTTTGTGAAAGTTTTCCTAATAGGTTATTTGATGTTGGTATTGCAGAACAACATGCGGTTACATTTGCAGCAGGACTTGCTTGTAGAGGATATATACCTGTAGTAGCAGTATATTCTTCATTTTTACAAAGAGCATATGATCAAATTCTTCATGATGTATGTCTTCAAAAGTTACATGTTATATTTGCAATTGATAGATCTGGATTAGTTGGTGCAGATGGGGAAACCCATCAAGGTATATTTGATGTGTCATATTTAAACCATATACCTAATTTAACAATAATTGCACCTAAGAATAGGTATGAATTATCAAGATGCTTAGAGTATGCTGTTGATTATGATGGACCAATAGCAATTAAGTATTCTAGAGGTGACGCATATTATGGTCTTAAAGATGTTCAAGAGCCTATAGAACATGGTAAAAGTGAGATTATATATAATGGTAAGGATATTGCAATATTTGCTGTAGGAAACATGGTAGAAGAAGCAGTATCTGTATGTGATATACTAAGAGAAGAAGGATATAATCCAACATTGGTAAATGCAAGGTTTGTTAAACCAATAGATTATGAAATGATAGATTATATAGCTACTAGCCATTCGTTAATATGTACAATGGAAGAAAATGTAGCTATCGGTGGATATGGTAATCAAATAGAATCATATTTATTTGAAAAAGAAATTACTGTTAAAAGTGTAAATGCATCTATTAATGATATGTTTGTAGTGCATGGTAGTGTTAGTGAATTAAGAGAAATGTTAGGCATAGATGCAAAATCTGTTGCAGCTAGGATAATAGATAAAATTAAGGAGTAACAGATGAAGGAAAGATTAGATGTACTGTTAGTTAATAGAGGTTTAGCAAATTCAAGAGAAAAGGCAAAAGCTATTATAATGTCTGGTATTGTATATGTAGATGGTGAGAAGGAAGATAAGGCAGGTTCAAACTTTCCAGATACATCTATTATTGAAGTAAGAGGAAATACTCTTAAATATGTTAGTAGAGGTGGACTTAAACTTGAGAAGGCAATGGCTAACTTTGGAGTTACCTTAGATAATAAAATATGTATGGACGTTGGTTCGTCAACAGGAGGATTTACAGACTGTATGTTGCAAAATGGTGCAACAAAAGTATATGCTGTAGATGTAGGTCATGGTCAGTTAGATTGGAAACTTAGAAATGATGAAAGAGTAGTTTGTATGGAAAAGACAAATATTCGTTATGTTACACCTGAGGATATAGAAGATAAGGTTAATTTTTCATCTATAGATGTATCATTTATATCATTAACAAAGGTTCTAGGACCAGTTAAAGAATTGTTAGCAGATGAAGGGCAAATAGTATGTCTTATAAAACCTCAATTTGAAGCTGGAAGAGAAAAGGTTGGCAAAAAGGGTGTTGTAAGAGATATAGCTGTTCATAAAGAAGTAATACATAAGGTAATTGACTATTCAATAGAGATAGGATTTAATATAATTAATCTAGATTATTCTCCAATTAAGGGGCCAGAAGGAAATATAGAATATTTACTATATATTACTAAAGATAAAAATATAGAATCAGTTAATATTAATGTTGATGAAATAGTATCAGCTTCACATGGTGAATTAGATAAATAATATGCAAAAGGAGTCATTTTATGAAAAGATTTTTAGTATTTACTAATACAATTAAAGATATTGAAACTGTGCTTACTAATAAAATAAAAGAGTATATTGAAAGTAAGAATGGAATATGTAATACTATTTTTGATCTTGAGGAAAATGGCACAGTTGAAGAAAGTGTATTGTTAAATACTAATATAGCTTTAGTACTAGGAGGAGATGGAACTATTCTTAGAGCTTCTAATCTGTTATGTAACTATAATATACCTATAGTGGGAGTTAACTTAGGTACATTAGGTTTTTTAGCAGAAGTTGAGCCAGCAAATATTTATCAGGTTATTGATAGATTATTTAATGATGATTATGTAATAGAAGATAGAATGCATATTGAGGGCCAAGTTTATAGAGATGGCCAACTTATATATGAGGGAAATTCACTTAATGATATAGTAATAACTAGAGCAGGATATTCAAGAATTGTAGGATTGAAAATATGGGTTAATAAAGTATTACTTAATACATATGAAGCGGATGGAGTTATAGTATCAACGCCAACTGGTTCAACAGGATATAATTTATCAGCAGGAGGGCCTATAGTTAGCCCTAATACAAGCTTGATAATAGTTACCCCAGTATCACCACATTCATTGACTAGTAAAAGCATAGTGTTTTCTAGTGAAGATGAAATATCTATTGAAATAGTAGAAAAGAGAAAGACAGAAAATCAAGAAGAGTATATTACCTTTGATGGAAGACAGGGAATTCCATTATATTCAAAGGATATTATAAATATTAGAAAATCAGTTAAAACAACGAAACTTATTAAAATGTATAATGTTAATTTTTTTGAAGTACTTAAAAACAAGATGAATTAGTATTAAAGTGTGGAGGACATATGAAAGCAGGAAGACAATCAAAAATAATTGAAATAATTGAAAATAACTGCATAGAAACCCAAGAAGAGCTTACAACTAAATTGCAGCAAGAAGGCTTTAATACTACTCAAGCTACAATATCAAGAGATATTAGGGAGCTTAAATTAACAAAAATATCTACAGAGGATGGTAAGCAAAAATATACTCTTCCTAAAGGTGCAGATATGGAAGTTCTTAGTAAGTATCAAAAGGTGTTATCAGCAGGTATTATTTCTATGGAAGCTGCTGAAAATTTAATTGTTATTAAAACAGTTTCTGGAGTTGCAATGGCAGTAGGAGCAGCTTTAGATAATCTGGATATAAATGGTCTTATGGGATGCATAGCAGGTGATGATACAGTATTTGTTGTTGCAAGGACCAAATCATTAAGTAAAGAAGTTATTACAAACATCGAAAAAGTAGCATACTTAAAATAATGGAGGTATAATATGTTACTTAATTTACATATAAAAAATATTGCATTAATTGATGAAATAAACATTGATTTTGAAGACAAGTTAAATATATTAACAGGTGAAACTGGGGCAGGTAAATCTATAATAATAGGTTCTATTAACATTGCTTTAGGTGGAAAATTTATTAAAGATATTGTTAGAAATCAAGATGAAGTAGCTTTAGTAGAATTGTTATTTAATATTGATAGTGAAGATACTATTAAAAGTTTACAATTAATTGATATTGAAGTTTCAGAAGATAATGAATTATTAATATCAAGAAAAATTCAAAATGGAAAAGTCATTAATAAAATTAATGGTGAAACAGTAACAGTAACAAAATTAAAAGAAATTGCAGAATTAGTAATAGATATTCATGGACAACATGATAATCAATCTTTATTATCTAAGAAAAACCATATAAAGATATTAGATAGATATGGACATAATAGAATTAATGATATATTAGAAAAAGTTAAAGAGGAATACAAAGAATATCAATTAATAGTTAATCAAATTGAAAATAATAAGATTGATGAAGAAGAAAGAAAAAGACAAATTGATTTTATACAATATGAAGTCAACGAAATAGAAAGTGCTAACTTGAAAATTGGCGAAGATGAAGAAATATATAATATGTATAAGAAAATGTCAAATGCAAAGAATATAATAGAGAATGTTTCTATAATATATGGTTTGACAAATAATAATCAAAATTCAGCAAGTGAATTAATTTCAAAAGCATATAAAAATATATTGCAAATTAAAGATTTAGATGAAGATTTATTGAAATTTGATAGTATATTATTAGACATTGATAATTTAATAAATGAATTTAATATGGAACTTGCAGATTATATTAATGATATGAGTTTTAGTGAGGAAGAATTTAATAATATTGAAACCCGTTTAGATATTATTAATAATATGAAAGCTAAATATGGAAAGACAATAGAAGATATTTTTGATTATAAAGATAATGTTGCTAAAAAGTTAGAAAAGTATAATGATTATCAAGAATATATGAATAGCCTTAATAAGAAACTATCTAATATAAAGAATTCATTAGATAAAAACTGTTTAGAACTTAGTAATATACGTAAAGATACTGCTAAAGAATTAACAGGACATATTAAAGCAGCATTAATAGATTTGAATTTCTTAGATGTTAGATTTGATATGATATTCAATAAATTAGATTCATATACTCATTTAGGAATAGATGATCCTTATTTTGTTATATCTACTAATGTTGGAGAAAAGGAAAAACCAATTTGGGAAGTTGCATCTGGTGGAGAATTATCAAGAATAATGCTTGCAATAAAATCAACTCTAGCAGATATTGATGATATAGATACACTAATCTTTGATGAAATTGATTCAGGTATAAGTGGAAGAACAGCCCAAATGGTATCTGAGAAGTTAGCATTATTAGGTAATAAACATCAAGTTATATGTATAACTCATTTACCACAAATAACAGCAATGGCAGACACTCATTTTATTATAGAAAAATATGTGGAAAATGATAAAACAATTACCACTATTAAACCACTAGATAATCAAGCTTCAGTAAATGAAATAGCTAGATTATTGGGTGGTGTAGAGATAACAGAGGCAGTAATTAATAGCGCAAATGAAATGAAGGATATGGCAAAGAGAACAAAAATATACTAACATTTTGTTTTTAGAAGGTCACATAATAAGAGTAACGATTTAATACGTTGCTCTTTTTTATTTGAAAGGATGTGGCTAATATGAAAAATTATAAAAGATTATTATGGACAATATTATTATTAGATATTTGTGCTATAGGATATTATGGCTATAGTGGGTATATGGATGATTTACCTAATGATATAAAATTAAAAGCAGGTACAGAAACTGTATTTAATTTTAGTATTCCAGCAAATGCTTATATACATGATAAGGAAGTTAATCTAAACCAACCTTTTACATTATCAGCAGGAGAAACAGGTAATTATAATTTAGATATTAAACTGTTTGGTGTTATACCACTTAAATCAGTGGATGTTAAGATAGTAGATGAATCATATGCTGTACCCTCTGGAAATCCTGTAGGTATATATATTGAAACTGATGGAGTAATGGTTATTGATACAGGCGAAATTACTGGACAAAATGGAACTAAAATTGAGCCAGCAGAAAACATAGTAAAAGCAGGAGATTATATAACAAAAGTTAATGATATAGAAGTTAGTACTAAGAAAGAGTTAATGGATATTATAAGTAATTCAAATGGAGAACCTATGGTATTGGATATTAAAAGAAATAATGAAATAATACAATGTAAGGTAACACCTGTAATGTCAGACAATGGAACATATAAAGTAGGTATATGGGTTAGGGATGATATGCAAGGAATAGGAACATTAACTTATATTACAGCAGATAATTTTGGAGCATTAGGTCATAGTATAAATGACATTGATACAGGAGAGCAGGTTGATGTATCAGGAGGAAGTATATATAAAGCTGATATTATAAATATTGTTCCTGGTAAAGCTGGTGAACCAGGTGAAATAGAGGGAATAATAAATTATGAGGACGAAAATATTATAGGTTATATAGATGGAAATACTAATTATGGTATTTATGGAACCTTAAAAGAAGGAGATGATTTGAATATAGAAGGTGAAGCTATGCCTATTGGATTAAAACAAGAGGTAAAAAAGGGAAAAGCTTATATACGTTCATGTATAACTGGTACTAGTAAGGATTATGAAATAGAAATTGTAGATATTAACCTAGGAAAAGCTGAAACGACGAAAGGAATGGAAATTTTGGTGGTTGATGAAGAATTATGTGATTTAACAGGGGGAATAATACAAGGTATGAGCGGAAGCCCCATAATACAAGATGGAAAGATAATAGGCGCAGTAACACACGTTTTTGTACAAGATTCGAGAAGAGGTTATGCTGCCTTTGTCGAAAACATGTTATCAACAGCGAAGGCTGAATAAAGTGAGTTTTAATTGTCACAACTTGCGTAGTTTAGTATATTGCCGAATTTTAACAATAATTATATACTAAACAAGAAGATTTACAAAAAATAACAGGAGGTTGTGATTTTGAATAGTATAAAAGTATTAATTGCTAATCATGATGAAAAAACTACGAAGGATATGGAATTTATACTAAAGAAACATAAGGACATCGATATAATAGGAAAAACTGTAGATGGAAGTACAACATTACAAATAATAAAGGATAAAGAACCCAATATTGTAATATTGGATCCGTTTTTATCTGTAATAGATGGATTTGGTGTTATTGAAAAATCAAAAGAAATAAATACGAAAGGAGTAAAATATATATTATCAATGTACAAAGGACAAGAACGAATTATTGAGCATAGTGAGGAGGGAGATATAGTTAGTATAGTTATGTTGCCAACAGAAGAGAATACTTTGTATGATGGTATAAAAATGGCATTATCATCAAAGGCAAATAATTCAAAGGGAGTTGTCGTATTTGAAGATGATAAAAATAATAATGATTTAGAAGTTCAAGTAACTAATATAATACATGAAATTGGAGTGCCTGCACATATAAAGGGTTATCAATATTTAAGATCTTCAATTATTATGTCTATTGAAGACATGGATATTCTTAATTCAATTACAAAACAATTGTATCCATCTATAGCAAAGATATATTCAACAACACCAAGCAGAGTTGAAAGAGCAATAAGACATGCCATAGAAGTTGCTTGGAGTAGAGGCAAAATGGATACAATAAATGAATTATTTGGATATACAGTAAGCGCAGTAAAAGGTAAACCAACAAATTCAGAATTTATTGCATTAATAGCTGACAAAATAAGATTAGATAACAAATTAAAATCAGCATAAAAGGTAAAATAAATTTTTTTGTTGACAAAATGGTAAATAATGTATATTATAGCAATTACCAACATTCGACATATGACAGGAGGAAGAGAAAAAATGAATAACATGAAAGTAGTAGTAGCTGACCAGAGTTATAATAGCGTTAGTAATCAGCTTAAAAGTATCTTAGGAGAGGAAATCAATATTGTAGCTACGGTGGATAATGGAAATGATGCTTATAAGGAAATTGTTAATAAAAGACCAGATATAGTATTGTTAGATATAATATTACCTGGAATTGATGGTCTAGGAGTTTTAGATAAAATAAAAAGTAATTAACCAGATATTAATACACAATTTAATTTTGTTACTACTGTGGGTTCAACAAATTTGATAAATTGTGCATTTAATTTAGGGGCAGCTTATTACATAATGAAACCATATGATATAAATGTATTAGTAAGAAGAATTACACAAGTATATAAATCAATAAATGGAACCTCTTCTGAGTTGATAGAAGGAAAGATATACAGTGTGGATAAAGAAGATAGAGAAAAATATTTTGAAAATAATTTAGAAAATGATGTTACTAATATAATTAGAGAAATAGGAATACCAGCACACATAAAAGGATATCAATATGTAAGAGAAGCAATAATAATGTCAGTTCAAGATATTAATATGCTAAACTATATAACAAAATTATTATATCCAAGTATTGCAAAGAAGTATAAAACAACATCAAGTAGTGTAGAAAGAGCAATAAGACATGCTATAGAAGTTGCATTTAATAGAGGAAGAATTGAAGTAATTGAAGATATGTTTGGATATACAGTTAATGCAGGAAAAGGAAAACCAACAAACTCAGAATTTATTGCTCTAGTATCAGACAAGCTAAGATTAGATTATAGAATGAGAGCTTAGAATTCTTTAAAAGATATGTTTATTTATTTAGGGATATATGGTATACTATTTTTACTTAGCGAAGTATTTTTGAGCATAGTAAAAATGCACACCTAGACACTTAACTACTGGCAGAAAACTTAGTAAGATTCTATCGAACTTACTTGTAGCCGTATCTTGTAATTGACTGAGGTATTGTCAAAGTCAATGTAAAGATTGTTTTTCGAGGTTAGTGTATACGGTGTTACATTTATGATTGGCAAAACATTTACAAGCCAAGTATAATATGGGTTTGAAGGAGTTTGGAAAATGAAGAAGATTGCTTATATTGCATCAGAATGTGTACCATTTATTAAGACAGGTGGACTTGCAGACGTTGTTGGAACGTTACCTAAGATATTTGATAAGAAGGAATATGATGTAAGAATTATAGTACCAGATTATTTGTGTATTCCTAATAAATATAGAGAAAAGATGAGATATATTACCCATTTTCATATGGATATAGGTTGGAGACAACAATATGTTGGAGTTATGTATATGGAGTATGAAGGTGTACCTGTATATTTTATAGATAACGAGTATTATTTTAATGGAGTAACTCCTTATGCTGATGCAAAATGGGATATTGAGAAGTTTAGTTTCTTTTCCAAAGCAGCATTATCTATATTACCAGTAATAGGATTTAAACCAGATGTTGTTCATTGTCATGATTGGCAAGCAGGACTTGTACCTGTATATCTTAAAACAATGTTTAACGATAATGAATTTTATAAAGATATGAAGTCAGTAATGACAATTCATAATTTACAATTTCAAGGGCGTTGGGATATTAAGACAGTTAAAGCATTTTCAGGTTTACCAGATTATGTATTTACTCCAGATAAATTAGAAGTTTATAAGGATGCTAGTATGCTAAAAGGTGGTCTTGTATATGCAGATAAGATAACAACTGTTAGTAATACATATGCAAAAGAGATACAAACACCTTATTATGGTGAAGGAATGGAAGGTCTTTTAAGTGCAAGAAATCAATCACTTTGGGGAATTGTAAATGGAATAGATTATAATATTTACGATCCTGCAAAAGATCCTCATATATATAAGAATTATTCAGTTAAAGCATATAAGAAGAATAAAGCAGAGAATAAGAGAAGATTACAAAAGGAATTTGGATTACCAGTTGATGATAAACAATTTGTATTAGGTATTATATCAAGATTAACAGATCAAAAGGGATTAGATTTGGTAGATGCAGTAATGAATGATATTTGTCAGGATGGAGTTCAATTTATTGTATTAGGTACAGGAGATGCAAAATACGAGAATATGTTTAAATATTATCAAGGAATTCATCCAGCTAAGGTTTCTGCTAATATTTATTATTCAGATGAGCGCTCTCACAAAATGTATGCAGGTTGTGATGCTATGTTAGTACCATCAAGATTTGAACCTTGTGGATTAACTCAATTAATGGCACTTAGATATGGAACAGTACCAATAGTTCGTGAGACAGGTGGTCTTGCAGATACAGTAGCTCCATATAATGAGTATGAAAAGACAGGAACAGGATTTAGTTTTGCAAATTATAGTGCACAAGAATTATTAAAGACAATTAATTATGCAAAAGAAGTATTTTATAATGATAAGGCAAGTTGGTATGGAATTCAAGAAAGAGGTATGAAAGAAGATTATTCTTGGTGTTCATCAGCTCGTGTATACGAAGAATTATATCAAAGTTTATAATACATAGGGACAGACTTATTTGGTCTGTCCCTGTGCGTGTGTATAGATATGGAGGAATAATAATGGCATTCGATGGTGTTGTTATATCAAATATAGTTAATGAATTAAAAGAGACAGTTGTTGGTGGAAGAATATATAAAATATATCAACCAGAAACAGATGAACTAAATATAGTAATTAAAAACAATAGAGAAAATCACAGATTGTTATTATCAGCAAGTGCATCATTACCACTTGTATATTTAACAACTAATAATAAAGATAATCCTCTTACAGCCCCTAATTTTTGTATGTTATTAAGAAAACATATAGGAAATGGAAGGGTTGTGGAAGTATATCAACCTAATTTTGAAAGAATAATAGTGCTTGAGATAGAACATTTAGATGAACTAGGTGATTTATGTAGAAAAAAACTTATTATAGAGTTAATGGGTAAGCATAGCAATATTATATTTACGGATAATAAAGATATGATTATTGATAGTATTAAACATATATCTGCTCAAATAAGTTCTGTGAGAGAGGTATTACCAGGTAGAGATTATATAATACCCCCAAATAAAGACAAGATTAATCCATTAGATTTAAATAAAGATTATTTTGAAAATTTTATAATTACTAAGCCTTTAAATATATGTAAAGCAATATATTCATCAATTATAGGATTTAGTCCATTAATAGCAAATGAAATCTGTTATAGGGCAGGTGTTGAAGCTGATAGGCCAACAGAATCCATTGATGATATTTTAAAAGATAATTTATATAACCAAATGTTAAAATTTATATTAGAAATCACGGATAAGAAATATATGCCTAATATTATATATTCAGAAGGTATTCCTATTGAATTTTCATCTGTTGTCTTAGATTCATACAGTGATAATGAATGTGTGATTTTTCAAAGTATATCACAGGTATTGGAGAAGTATTACAAGGATAAGGAAACTGTAACAAGAATAAGACAAAAGTCTTCTGATTTAAGACGAGTTGTTAGTACTTGTATTGAAAGAACTAGTAAGAAATATGATTTGCAAGTTAAACAATTAAAAGATACTGAAAAAAGAGATAAATATAAAATATATGGTGAATTAATTAATATATATGGTTATAATTTAAAAGCTGAAGATAAACAACTTTTAGCAATTAATTATTATAACAATGAAGAGGTTAGCATACCAATTGATAATACATTAACTCCAACTGAAAATGCTAATAAATATTTTGCAAAATATAATAAGCTGAAGAGAACCTACGAGGCTTTAATTGAATTAACAGAAGAATCAAAATCTGAACTAGATCATTTGTTGTCAGTACAGAATTCACTTGATATTGCTATATATGAAAATGATTTATCTGAGATAAAGGAAGAATTAATTCAAGCAGGATATGTAAAAGCAAAATACACTAAGGGTAAGAAAATAAGAAGTGTTAAAAGCAAACCATTTCATTATATATCATCAGATGGTTTTCACATGTATGTAGGTAAAAATAATTTGCAAAATGATGAACTTACATTTAAATTTGCTAATGGTAATGATATGTGGTTTCATGCAAAGCAGATGCCTGGTTCTCATGTTATTGTAAAATTAGAAGGTGAAAAGGAGTTACCTGATAAAACTTATGAAGAGGCAGCAAGATTAGCAGCATATTATTCGGCAGGAAAGTCTGCACCTAAGGTAGAGGTCGATTATACAAAAAGATCTAATCTTAAAAAACCACCAGCAGCAAAGCCAGGATTTGTAATATATCATACTAATTATTCTATGAATATTGAGCCAAGTATTGAAGAAATTAAAGAATTATAGTATTATAGTTAGGTTAAGAAAAGATATGGAGGCAATCAAAAGATGAAATCTTTTTGGCAGTTTGTAAGATTCTGTATAGTAGGAGTATTTAATTCAGTTGTGGCATATGTAGTATACGCTGGTACTGTATTTATGTTATCAAGTACGACTTCTATGAATGAAGAAGATATAGTGGTATATTTAAGTGCTAATGGATTAAGTTTTATAATTAGTGTGTTTAGTGCTTTTTTAATAAGTAATAAATTCGTTTTTAAAGAAAGTAAAGAAGGGGAAAAACGCGTATGGTGGAAGACCCTTATAAAAACATATATGTCATATGGAGTTACAGGATTAATATTGGGACCTTTGCTTTTGATTTTTTGGATAGATATTATAAATATATCTCAATATTTAGATGGACTTAATAAAATAGTAAATGGCTTTGGAATTGTGTTAACTAATAAAGCATTAGCAACTTATATGGGGCCATTTATTAATATGATTTTTACAATACCAATTAATTTTTTAATGAATAAATATTGGGCGTATAGACAAAAAAACGTAGAAATAGTATAATATATTAGTTGAAATATAGAAAAATAATAGTGGGTAGGTGAGCTTTTTGATAAGAAGTATGACAGGCTTTGGAAGAAGTGAGATAGTAGATGCAGAGCGTAAAATCGTAATAGAGATGAAGGCAGTTAATCATAGGTATTCAGACATTAATATTAAGATGCCTAAAAAACTTAGTTTTTTTGAATCAAGTATAAGAAATCATTTAAAAAAATATATTAATAGAGGTAAGGTTGATATATTTATTACATATGAAGATTACACAGAAAATAAGGTTTGTGTTAAGTATAACAAAGATATTGCTGCTGAATATGTAAAGTATATGAATGAAATGAGTGAACAATTCGGTATTTCTAATGATTTTAAGCCTAGTATACTAGCAAGATTCCCAGAAGTTCTTGTACTAGAAGAGCAAACCGTTGATGAAGAGAAACTTTGGAAAATAATTGAACAAGCACTAGATGAAGCTGCAAAAGCTTTTGTAGATTCAAGAATTATAGAGGGCGAGAATCTTAAGTTAGATATGATAAGTAAGCTTGATGATATGATTTACATAGTTGATTTTATTGAAGAGAAATCACCTGAATTAATATCAGAATATAGAGCAAAATTAGAGAATAAGATTAGAGAAGTATTAGAAAATACAAATATTGAAGAATCAAGAATTGTTACAGAAGTAACTATATATGCAGACAAGATATGTGTAGATGAAGAAACTGTAAGATTAAGAAGTCATATAGAAAGTACTAAAGCTATTTTGCAAGAAGGTGGAAGTGTAGGTCGTAAGTTAGACTTTATTGCTCAAGAAATGAATAGAGAAGCTAATACTATATTATCTAAAGCTAGTTCATTAGATATTTCTAACAAAGCAATTGATTTAAAGACAGAAATAGAAAAAGTTAGAGAACAGATTCAAAATATTGAATAGATACATAATGATTAGGAGAATATTTATATGAAAAAAGGTGCACTTATAGTAATATCAGGTTTTTCTGGTGTAGGCAAGGGTACAGTAGTTAAGAAGCTTGTTGAACAATATGAATATAGCTTATCAATTTCAGCTACTACAAGAGCTCCAAGAGAAGGTGAAGTTGATGGAAGAGAATATTATTTTAAAACCAAATCAGAATTTGAAAATCTAATTGATTATAATGGTTTTATAGAATGGGCACAGTAGGTAGAGAACTATTACGGAACTCCAAGGGCCTTTGTTGAAAAAGAGATGGAAGAAGGCAGAAATGTAATATTGGAGATAGAAGTTCAAGGAGCTATGCACATAAAAGATCAATATCCAGAAGCTGTGTTAATATTCCTTACAGCACCAAGTGGAGAAAGTCTTAGAGATAGATTAGTTAACCGAGGCACAGAAGAAGCCAAGGTAATAGCTAAGAGATTAAAAAGAGCATATGAAGAAACAGAAGATATGGAAAAATATGATTATTTAGTTATAAATGATAACTTAGATAATTGTGTAGCAACAGTTAATTCAATTATAATTGCTGAAAGTTGTAAAACTGAAAACAATATAAATTATGTAAAAAATATAAGCCAAGAGCTTTTTGATATTAGAAAGGAGTTTTAATTATGTTACATCCATCATATACTGATTTAATGGCAGTTGTTAATAGTGAGGTAGAACCAGGAGAGCAACCAGTAGTTCAAAGTAGATATTCTATCGTATTAGCTACAGCAAAGAGAGCAAGAC
>JAVBSN010000104.1:0-14765 GCA_031547045.1 Lachnospiraceae bacterium | reverse complement strand
TAATGTAAGTTGTGTTGATTTTTTAACTCTTAACCATTCTGGTGATTCTGAAGTACCACCATTCATAAATAATGCTATCTTGTGTTTTTTTACCATTGTTCTACATCTCTCTTTCTTAAATACTTAATTTTAATTTTGATTCTATAAATAGTCTTATTTGTTTCTCCTTCAAACTTATAAGGCTGACCTGTGAGATCCACTTCTAAACATCTTTTACTAATGTCTAGAATAGGATATTCCTCACAGTAGTTCTTATCATCTACCAAATACATAATCTTTTCTAACCATTCATCATTACTCTCTTCATTTTGTAATGGCTGTTTAGCAAAGAATTGATAATACTCAGTAATGTTATAAGTATTAGAAATATGTTGCTCCACATCTCTCTCAAAATTTCTATATAGTCCAAACCTATCTGATTTTCCCTCAATCTCATTTGTCTCAATAGTTACTATGTCTAGAAATTCCTTTAGCCAATTGGCTAAACTCTCTGATATTGTCATTTTGCACCTACTTCCCTTTAGCTGTTTTAAAATTAACTTCAGCTAATTACCGTTAAATCGATACTAGGTTTTACTAATATATTTAATATAAGATTATTCTTTGGCGCCATCCTTAATTCACTTAAAGTGAATATGGTAATTAAAAAAATATTTATTAGATATTCCCTCTGTCTCATTTAACATATTCACATTATACATCCACTTAAAGTGAATGTCAATACTTAAAGTGGATATTTTTAAAAATCATTGATTTTAATCCACTTTTAGTCTATAATACCTTATATAATATAGTAAAGAGGTGTTAAATATGTCAGAACGTGATTTTAAAACAATATTTTCTCGTAATCTAAATAAACAACTTGATATGCACGGAATTACTCAATTAGAACTTGCAAAGGCAATAGATGTAGGTACTTCCTCTGTATCATATTGGTGTAAAGGTATTAAAATACCTAGAATGGATAAGATTGATGCTATGTGTGAGTATTTTGGAATTAAACGATCTGATTTAATGGAAGATTCTCTAGAAAATAGTAATAAAGAATACTACTATCTTAATGATGAAACAAAAGCAATAGCACAAGCTGCCTTTGAGAATCCAGATATGAAGGTATTATTTGATGTTGCCAGAGATATATCTCCTGATGAATTAAAGGCACATATTGAATTTATGCAAAGATTAAAAAACAAAGAATCATAGTGGTCATACTTTGTCATCACTGTATGTTACTATTTATACAGATGGCAGGAGGCAAGGATATGATACATGATATAAACATTCAACTTATTGATATGAATACCAAAATTAGAGAACAAGTTGTAGAAAATATGGATGGTAGTTATACTATATTTCTTAACTCACGTTTGAATGTAGAGCAACAAAACAATGGATATATACATGCACTTAAACATATTTTACAGCTTGATTTTGAAAAATCCAATGTTGATACAATTGAATATTATGCCCACCTTTATAAATAATAATATCCTAAAACTTTTAATTAAATTTTAGGATATTATTATTTAATGAAAATACAAATATATTTCTTTTGCTACTTCATTAGTTATCCCTGGAGCATTTTCTAACTCTTCTATGGTAGCATTCTTTATTACATCAATATCTTTAAAATGCATCATCAAATTCTTTCTTCTTGCTGGCCCAATTCCTTTTATATCATCTAATACAGATTTGACCTGGGCCTTTCCTCTTAATAGCTTATGATACTCAATTGCAAATCTATGTGCTTCATCTTGTATCCTTGTTACCAATCCAAAGGCTTCATTATTCTTAGGAAATAATATTTCCTCATTATTATAATATAATCCTCTTGTTCTATGATTATCATCTTTGACCATACCACATATAGGAATAGTTATTCTTAATTCATCTAATACTTTAAGTGCTACATTTACTTGTCCTTTTCCACCATCCATCATAATTACATCAGGATGTATAGAAAACCTTTCATCTGTAAAACGTCTTGTAAGTACCTCTTCCATACTTTTATAATCATCTGGACCTGTCACTGTTCGTAGTTTGAATTTTCTATAATCATTACGTTTTGCTTTACCATGCTCAAATACTACCATTGATGCAACTGCTTGAAATCCACTTGTATTAGAAATATCAAAAGCCTCTATTCTATCTGCTTTATCAATACCAATTAAGTCAGCTATTTCCCTAGCTGCTCCCTTTGTTCTTGCTTCCTTACGTTTTAATTTTTCAATGTCTTTATCTAATACCATTTTTGCATTATCTTTTGCTAATGATAATAATTTATGCTTATCTCCTCTTTGAGGAACAATAATACTAACCTTTGTGCCCCTTCTATCAGACAGCCATTCTTCTAATAATTCATTATCATCAATATTTTGTTCAACTAATATTTGCTTAGGTACATATGGCGTTCCTGTATAATACTGCTTGATAAATGAAGAAATTATTTGACTCTCTTCCTCCCCTTCTATTCCAGCCATATGAAAGTGTTCTCTTCCTATTAGCTTGCCATTTCTAACAAAGAAAAGTGACACTACTGCATCATTTTCTTCCATAGCCATAGCTATTATATCTCTATCCTCTGTATCTACATTTGTTATCTTTTGCTTATCTGCTATATGATTAATACTCATAAGTAAATCTCTATACTCTGCTGCCTGCTCAAATTCCATTTCCATTGCAGCTTGCTTCATTTTATTTTCTACTTCATTATATATATTTTTATAATTTCCATTTAAAAATGATATTACTTGATCAATATTTTTTCTATAATCTTCTTTATTAATATATCCTTGACAAGGAGCCTTGCATTGGTTTATTTGATAATATAAGCAAGGTCTTTCTTTTCCAATATCTTTGGGGAGATTCTTATGACAACTTCTTATATTGTATAACTTTCGTAATAATTCAATAATATCATTTACTGCATTTACACTTGTATAAGGTCCAAAATATTTTGATTTATCTCTTTTTATTTGTCTTACTTTAAATACTCTTGGGTAGTCTTCTTCTATTGTTACTCTAATAAAAGGATAACCTTTATCATCTTTAAGCATTGTATTATATCTTGGGTTATGTTCCTTAATTAGATTACTTTCTAGAACCAATGCTTCAAGTTCAGAATCTGTAACTATATATTCAAACCAAGCTATATTTGATATCATTTTCTCTATTTTAGGTGTACGTGTTCTTGTTTGAAAATACTGCCTAACCCTATTTTTTAGATTTATTGCTTTTCCAATATATATAATTTCATCATATTTATTGTGCATTAAGTAAACACCTGAATTATTAGGTAGTTTCTTTAATTCTTCATCAAAATCAAACACTATATCACCTCCTACATTATTAAAGGGACAGTAATAAATACCGTCCCTTTTAAAATACCATATTCTCCATAATAAGCAAAGCTTATTAACAATTATATTTACTCTTCATCACTATCAATATTTGATAAGTCTAAATCATAATTAGTTCTTGTTTCTACTACATCTTCATTGTTAGAACCTTTCTTGTCATTTTTAACAACAAGCTCTATACCAGTTATTTCTTTATAAATATCTCTAAATTCTTTACCAGTAATAGTTTCTTTCTCAACTAAGAATTCTGCTATCTTATCTAATACTTCTTCATTTTCTTCAAGCATCTTATATGCTTCCTTATATGCATCTTTAAGCATTTCACTAACTATCTTATCAATCTTAGCAGCAGTCTTTTCAGAACAGTTCATAGCTCTTCTTCCATCAAGGTATTTATTCTCTACAGACTCTAATCCAACCATACCAAATTCATCTGACATACCATATATAGTAATCATACTTCTTGCAATATTAGTAGCTTGCTCTATATCATTAGACGCACCACTTGAGATTGTATCAAACTTTAATGCCTCAGCAGCTCTACCAGCAGTAAATACTATTATATCTTCTTCCATCTCAACTTTGGTATTAAGATATTTTTCCTCTTCTGGCGTATGCCATACATATCCCAATGTACCCATTGTTCTTGGAACAATTGTAATCTTTTGAACAGGTTGTGTGTTTTTCTGTAATGCACTTACTAATGCATGACCTACCTCATGATAAGCAACCATCTTCTTTTCTTTCTCACTAAGTATTCTGTCTTTCTTCTCTTTACCTGCAAATACTACTTCTACTGATTCAAATAAGTCTCCTTGGCTAACAAATTCTCTATTATTCTTAACAGCTAACAATGCCGCTTCATTTATAATATTTGCAAGGTCTGCTCCAACAGCACCAGAGGTTGCCATTGCAAGATCTTCAAAGTCTACAGTTTCATCAAGCTTAACATTCTTGCTATGAACTTTAAGAGTCTCAAGTCTTCCTTTATAATCTGGCTTTTCTACAATAACACGTCTATCAAAACGACCTGGTCTTAGAAGTGCCTTATCCAATACTTCTGGTCTATTAGTTGCAGCTAATATAACCACACCTTTTGATGTATCAAAACCATCCATCTCTGATAACAATTGATTAAGTGTCTGTTCTCTTTCTGAGTCTCCACCATGTCTGCCATCTCTACTTCTACCAATTGCATCAATCTCATCTATAAATATAATACAAGGTGCCATAGCTGTTGCTTGCTTAAATAAATCTCTAACTCTAGATGCACCAACACCAACATACATTTCAACGAAATCTGAACCTGATAGGGAGAAAAATGGAACATTTGCCTCACCAGCAACGGCCTTAGCTAATAATGTCTTTCCTGTTCCTGGTGGTCCAACTAATAATGCTCCTTTAGGAAGCTTAGCACCTATATCTAAGTACCTCTTAGGATTATGAAGAAAATCTACCATTTCAGTAAGGGATTCCTTTGATTCTTCTTGACCTGCTACATCATCAAAAGTTACTCCTGTCTTCTTCTCCACATATACCTTTGCATTACTTCTTCCTACGCTCATTATTCCGCCGCCTTTTCCAACGGACTTAAATAATAAACTTATTCCAAAATATATTATTGCTAACATTATTAAATAGTATATTATTGTGCTAATCCATGTATTACTACTCTCATCTAATCCTTTAAATGTAACTCCTGCTTCATCAAGTCTATTTACTAAATCCTGATCTGCTATTCTTATTACATAATAGGTATTATTCTCTAAATCATTTTCTTGTTCTTTGGGTTCAATGGTAATTCTACCACTATTAATCTCAACTGATTCTATCTTATCGTCTTCTATCATTTCAAGAAATTCGCTATATTCAATCTCCTTTTCAGCAGCTTGTGAAAATGATGAATACAATTTCCAAAATACAAGTGATAATATTATTGCTATAAATAACATAAACGCTCCAGATTTAAAAGACTGGTTTTTATTAGGTTTATTACTGTTATTTTTATTATTATCATCCATCTTAATACCTCCCTTCGCGTATTTTATAATATCAAATTACATTATAGGTGGTAAGTAAAAATAAATCAACAAAACAAATCATAAACTTTTCATAAACGAAACGGTTTTATTTATCTTATTCATTAACTCATCAAACATTTGTGGAGTCAATGATTGAGGTCCATCACATAATGCTTGCTCTGGATTATTATGCACTTCTATCATTAACCCATCTGCTCCTGCTGCAATAGCTGATAATGCAAGTGGTTCTACCATCCACCTTATTCCTGCTGCATGACTTGGATCAATAACAATTGGAAGATGTGTTAATTTTTTCAGCATTGGAATTGCTGAAATATCCAAAGTATTTCTCATAGATGTTTCAAATGTACGAATACCTCTTTCACATAATATAACCTTTTCATTTCCACCTGCCATTATATATTCTGCACTCATAATTAATTCTTCTAGAGTATTTGCTAAACCTCTTTTCAATAATATTGGTTTATCTAACTTCCCTAATTCTTTAAGAAGCTCGAAATTTTGCATATTTCTTGCTCCTACTTGTATTACATCTACATTTTCAAACAAATGTATATGCTCTGTACTCATAATTTCTGTAACTATTGGTAAATTGGAACTTTTACCAGCTTCTAATAATAAATCTAACCCGTCTTCATGTAATCCTTGGAATGCATAAGGAGAAGTTCTGGGTTTAAATGCTCCACCTCTAAGAAGTCCTGCTCCTGATTTTTTAACTGCATTGGCAACTTCTGTTATTTGAGAAGTATTTTCTATAGAACAAGGTCCTGCTATAACTTGAAAATTACCTCCTCCTATTTTTTGCCCTGCTATATCAATAACTGTATCTTCTGGATGCATTTTTCTATTTGCTAATTTAAATGCTTCTTGAACTCTTTTAACTTGCTCTACTGCTGGATCCGCTAATAAACTATCTGTATTAAGCTTAGATGTATCACCTATTATTCCCATAATAGTTGTAGATACACCGTCTGACATATTTGTACTGAATCCCTTTCCTTCTAATTTGATTTTTAAATTATTAATTTGTTCCTTTGTTGCTTTTTCTTTGAAAATAATAATCATAGTATTTCTCTCCTTCAAACTTTTTATTAAATCATTTTATACCAATCTTAAACTAAAAAAACCGATACTCGCTACAACGAATATCGGTTAAAGTCTAATAATTATATATAAATTATAAATAATAGTCTTAACTTCTTCCTTCATTGTAACATAAATAACCAGCGCTATAATAATAGCTCCAGTAATAGTTAAATGAATATGAAGTTGTCTTATTAGTTATAATATTCATAATAAAACTTTATAATTGTAAATGTTTACAATTAATCTCCTCTAATAATATTTAATGATTTATGTCATTTTAAACTATATTTAAACACATGTCAAGCTTTTTTACTTTAAAGTTTTAAAGTGTTGATTTGTTTTATGACTTTTTTCTTGCTTTTTCTACAAATCATTAGGTCTTTTTAGTTGACTTATATTTTGTACTAATCTATAATTAGAAGAGTTATGCAATTTAGATGTTATGTATTTTTACGGAGGAAAACAATATGTCAGTTAAATATGTATTTGTAACGGGCGGTGTTGTTTCTGGTCTTGGTAAAGGTATCACTGCTGCTTCATTAGGTAGACTACTTAAGGCTAGAGGCTACAAAGTAACTTGTCAAAAGTTTGACCCTTATATAAATATTGATCCAGGTACTATGAATCCAATTCAACATGGTGAGGTGTTCGTAACCGACGATGGTGCTGAAACTGATTTGGATCTAGGTCACTATGAGCGTTTTATTGATGAAGCTCTTAATAAAAAATCAAATGTTACTACTGGTAAAATATATTGGAGTATTCTTCAAAAGGAAAGACGTGGAGATTTTGGTGGACACACTGTTCAAGTAATCCCACATATTACTAACGAAATACAAAGTAGATTTTATAGAAACCCAGAAAGTAGTGAAACTGAAGTTGCTATTATTGAAGTTGGTGGAACTGTAGGTGATATTGAGAGTCAACCTTTCCTTGAGGCTATTCGTCAATTCCAACATACAGTAGGATCTGATAATTGTATCATGATTCATGTTACTTTAATTCCTTATTTAAAATCTTCAGGAGAAATGAAGACAAAACCAACTCAAGCAAGCGTTAAGAACCTTCAAGGTTTAGGAATTCAACCTGACATCCTTGTATGTCGTTCAGATTATCCTCTTGATGCAAGTATCAAAGAGAAAATCGGATTGTTCTGTAATGTTCCTAGCTGGTGTGTTATTCAGAATCTTGATGCCGAAGTATTATACGAAGTACCTTTAGCTATGGAAAAAGAAAAATTAGCTAACGTTGTTTGCAAGTGTCTTAAGATGGATTGTCCAGAACCAGACCTTGAAGAGTGGACAGCAATGGTAAATGCATGGAAACATCCAAGCAAAAAAGTTAAGATTGCTTTAGTTGGTAAATATGTTTCATTACATGATGCTTATATTTCAGTTGTAGAATCATTAAAACACAGTGCTGTAGCATGTGATTCTGATTTAGAAATAAAGTGGATGGATTCAGAATTAATTAATGACGACAATGTTGCCACTGAATTAGGTGATGTTGATGGAATAATTGTTCCTGGTGGATTTGGTGATAGAGGTATTGAAGGAATGATATCTTCTATAAAATATGCTAGAGAAAATAAAATACCATACTTAGGTTTATGTCTTGGTATGCAATTAACTATAGTTGAATTTGCAAGACACGTCCTTGGCTATACAGATGCTCATAGCAGTGAGTTTAATCCAAGTAGTGTTCACCAAGTTATTCATATAATGCCAGATCAAAATGGTGTAACTGATTTAGGTGGTACATTAAGACTAGGTTCTTATCCATGTATACTTGACAAGACTTCAAAGGCTTATGCAGTATATGGCAAAGAGGAGATTAAAGAAAGACATCGTCATAGATATGAAGTTAATAACGACTATAGAGAAATTCTTTCTTCAAATGGTATGTTATTATCTGGTCATTCTCCAGACGGTCTTATTATAGAAATGGTTGAACTTATTGACCATCCTTGGTTTGTTGGTACTCAAGCTCATCCTGAATTCAAATCAAGACCTAATAAGCCACATCCATTATTCAAAGGATTTATTGCTGCTTCTCTTGATTCACAGGATAAGTAATTAGAATATATACAAGAAAAACCTTACTATTAATAGCAAGGTTTTTCTTTTTTATTTATTTTATCTCATATAATACTGCAACTACTAAACATGCTATTATTCCTATTACCAACGGTGAGTATGTAATAATAATATCTTTTATATCCTTTTTCTGCTTTACTTCTATGTTATCTGTCTTATCCCTTTTAATTATTCCAAATAAATATTTATCTATTCCATTAAGCTTAGCTATTAGATTTATTATTAATATTCCTAGTACTAATCCAATAATTGCAAATGGCAACATTATTCCTATTGTTTTAAGTAAATCTGCATTAGTAAATTCTGTATTAGCTGCTTCTATGGCTGCTGTAGCATCATATTCTATTCCCTGCATTTTACTTAATGTCTCTAATGCATCATATAATTTAGGCAATAAATATGTCATTGCAACTGAAGTTCCATTATATATAAAATGCATTATCATAGTTGAAATAATACTATCTGTTGCTTCTATCACTATACCAAATATTAATCCCATAGCTGTAGCATATAGCATTTGATTAAAGTTTTGATGCATTAATCCAAATAATATAGCTGTAAAAACCACTGCAACTAATGGATTGTATTTCTTATAACTACTTAACAATGCACCTCTAAATGTTGATTCTTCCACAATAGCTGGTACTACTGCCATTAGAAATACTGATATTAACAAACCATAATTATTAGCTATAGTATTTACTGTACCTTGAATCATATTTGTAGCAAACAGCATACTAATTGCATTTATTATAGCTATAATTGGCCACATACAATATACTAATATTACCAATAAAAATGCTGACCATATATTAAATTTCTTAAATCTAATAAACTTAAAAAAGTTTTTCTCTGTAACTAAAACATATATTACAACTGGTATTAGTATTGCTAATTGAGTTACTATAAGCGATAATTCTTCTGTTATATCTAGATTAAATATTTTATGAATTCCTGCTAAAATAAAACCTAAGGACATATTTATAACCACTAACAAAAGAAATAATATATTACCCTTAAAAATACTTTTACTTTCTCCTTGCATTTATACTTCTCCTATATATATCTTTAGATATATTATGCATTCTTAATTGCTATTGCTTCAACCTCTATTAATACATCTTTAGGTAATCTTGCAACTTCCACACATGAACGTGCCGGGCAATTACCTGTAAAGAATGTACTGTATATTTCATTAATTATCGCAAACTCATCCATATTTTTTATAAATACTGTTGTTTTAATAACACTATCGGCATTTGCACCCGAAGCTTCTAAAAGTGCTATAAGATTGCTAAGTGTTTGCGTTGCTTGAACTTTAATATCACCTTCAACTAATGTATTTGTTGCTGGATCAATTGGTATTACACCTGATGTATATACTATTCCATTAACTTCCACTGCTTGTGAGTATGGTCCTATAGCTGCCGGTGCCTTGTCTGTTGATATAATATTTTTCATTTTAATGTCCTCCTTGAGTTATGTTTATATTAGTTTTATAGACTTTTCAGTAATCTCAATTTTCTTTTCTTTTAGTAATCTACCTACAGCTCTTTTAAATGCTGCTTTGCTTAGTCCTAATTCACGTTTAATTACTTCTGGATCTGCCTTATCATTAAATGGTAAAACTCCATCATAGCTTTCTATTAGTTTAAGTACTAACTCGCTATCTTCATCCATTTGCATATAAGCTGGTCTTCTAATACTTAAATCTATCTTGCCATCTTCTCTAATATTTGTAACACGAGCTTCTACTCTTTCACCAATAGATACCCTCTTAAATAATTCTTTCTTAGGAATTAAAGCTGAATATATATTATCTACTGCAACAAATGCTCCTAATTCTTCTTTGTAATCATATATAATTCCTGTAACCTCATCATCTTTTTCATATGGTGAATCAGTTGATAAATCCTCATATACTTTCATTGACACACATAATCTGCTACTTTTATCAATATACATTCTTACTAAATATTCTTTTCCTTCACTAACTTTACTTATCTGTTCCTTAAATGGAAGAAGTATATCTTTCTCTAATCCCCAATCCATAAAAGCACCTATACTAGTTACATTAACAACTTTAAGTGGAGCTATTTCTCCTACTGATATATAAGGTTTATTAACTGTTGCAATTAATCTATCTTCTGAATCCTTATATATAAATACATTAATTGTATCTCCTGCTTTTAATCCTTCTGGTACTTGTTTTCTAGGAAGCAATACTGATTCGCCATCACTATCTCCATCATTAAGATATACACCAAAATCTTTACTTCTTGCTACTACTAATTCCTGCCATCTTCCTAATTCTATCATATATACACACCTTACTTTCTTATAAACTCTACTATTACATTTGCTTTACCATCTTCTGCACATAACTCTACAGAGAATACTTTATCACAATTATATATTACTGGTAATAAAGTTTCACCATATGTGGTAGCTCTTTTGTAATCAACTCTTACTTGTCTAACATCAAACTCATCTGGTAAATATTCTTCAGCAAAACATATATACTTTGAATTATTGACATGACTATTACTATCTATATCTGATTTCTTAACAGAAAATATTTTTTCATTATAAGATTCACCATCTAAGTTAATTTTCCTTGGTTGATAATCCATATCTAGTCTATCTTCTAGTTTAAATGCTTCTAATTCCTTGTCAATTGCTCTTATTGGTCTCATAGTATCTATATCTAAATATAACCAAATTGAATTAGCCCAAGCTATACAATTACCACCTTCATCAATTATATCAAAATTACGATACCCATACATTCCCTTAAAATCATAAGGCCAAGTTCTTATTTCAATCTTTTCATTAAATACAGGAAATCTATCCACAACAATCTGCCAACCTGTTAAAAACCATGCATGATGAGTTTTATCAAGAAATTTAAATCCCATATCTATACTTTCTGAATGACATAATGTACAATTTTGAAAATACTTTGCTATCTGTGATATATTAACTTGCTTTTTTTCATTTACATCACTATATCTTACTGTTTCACTTATTACATACATATTTTTCTCCTCTAAATAAGTATGGCTATACGTTACCAACTAATGGTATATATAAATATCCATAACAGTTTAATTATACTATAATTTTTTTTATATTACTATGTAATTATTTTTAAATATTCCTTGAAAAGCCTTTTATGTTCGTGTATAATACATTCTTGTGATGGGCTATCGCCAAATGGTAAGGCAACGGACTCTGACTCCGTCATCTGTAGGTTCGAATCCTACTAGCCCAGTAAAAAACGTTCACTTTAAAGTGAACGTTTTTTTAATATATATTACTCATATTCTTTATTTCATCACTTACTAATTCCACTAATTCTGGAGGCTCTATAACTTTTGCTCCACATCCGTAACCTAATATCCATTTAGTAAGTTCATCAGTAATAGCCGTTTCCTTTTCAAATAGTATACCATTATCAATTTCAGTTATACTATCAGCAATCTGGCTATCATATTCTTTTACAAATCTAGCTGCCTTATCATAAAATTCTATTATAATCTTTTCTTTATTAACACCACTTAAATGAATAAATTGATTATCTCGCCTAGTATTAAAATATTCCTTAGGTACCTCAAATGTCTTCTCTAATATGCTTGCTTTGGCAATTCTAGATATTCTAAAAGAACGTATCTCTTTTCTTAATTCACAAAAACCTTCTACACACATATATCCATCATTAAATATTATTGAAAATGGTCTTATTATTCTATTTGTTTCTTCATCATTTGAGAAACTTCTATAAGTAATATCTAATTTCTGTTGCTTATCTATAGCTGTTTTAATAACTTGCTCTATTTCAACATTAACATCTATATTTTTATTATTTTTCACATCTACAATCTGTATTATATTCTTCATCTCTTGTAAATGCATTTTATTAATATGTGCCGTATTTGATAAGATTTTATCAATTATATTAAGTCCATCTTCTCCAATACCAGTATTCTTATATGGTGCTAAAAGTTCTTTTATAAATGATAATGAAAGCATATCTGAAATAGTTAAATCTACATTTTTTAGGTTATATCTGTCCGCATAAAAATATGTCTTGCCATTTCTCTCTTCTTCAAAAATAGAATAACTTGCAGACAATTCATCTATATCTCTTGATATAGTTCTCTTGCTTATTTCAATATCCCATTTTCTTAACTTATCGACAAGTTCATTTACACTAAAACCCTGTGGATTGCTTGATAATAGAGATAATATATGAATCTGTCTCTGTGCTACAGATATATCTTTAACATTATACTCTTCTGTCATAACATATAATCCTCTTATATAATTTCTTTGATATAATCTGCTATTGCATCCTTCCAATCAGCAAATGTAAAATCACTAGTTAATCTTAACATATAATTATCTAATACTGAATAAGCTGGTCTCTTAGCCACTGCTTTATATTCATCTGAAGTAATATATTTTGTCTCTACATCCTTACCTGCTAATCTGAAAATTTCTTTTGAGAAATCAGCCCATGAACACTGTCCTTCACATGTTCCGTTGAAAATCCCATAATTACTTGTTTCTATTAAATAATGGATCATCTTTGCAAGTTCTTTAGCACTTGTAGGCGTTCCATATTGATCTCCAACTACTGTTACCACAGAATTCTCCTCTGCTAGCCTTAGCATAGTTTTTACAAAGTTTTTCCCATCACCATATAACCATGCTGTTCTTATAATAAAATACTTATCCGAAAATTCTTTAACAAAATTCTCACCTGCTAATTTTGTTTCCCCATATACACTTTGTGGATTAGTCTTATCAAATTCTGTATATGGTTTATCGCCATCACCAGCAAATACATAATCCGTTGATATTTGAACTATTTTAGCACCAACTTCTGTAGCTGCTATACTTAAGTTTCTTGGACCAATTGCATTAATTTTATATGCACTATCTCTTTGTGTTTCACATAAATCTACTGCAGTATGAGCTGCACAATTTATAACAACTGTTGGTTTAGTATCATTAATAAATGTTCTAACTGCTTCTATATTAGTTATATCAAGATCTTCAACATCTGTATTAATTAATTCATAATCTTCATTTGCTAGTTCTATGTTCATTGCTCTTCCTAATTGACCATTGCAACCTGTAATTAATATTTTTTTCACAATATTTCTCCTATATTATCATATTTAATATTTAGCTATATATACCAAGTCTATCAAAAACAGCTTTTTATGTCAATGTAATAATCCTAGTTTGTCTTTCCACATTAATATTCTTCTAACAGATTCATTTAATCTATCTTCAGTTATTCTTCCATCATAAACTGCATTTGTTATAGCTTCTATTTGAACATTATAATTTGTACTAATTATCATATCATTTCCTGCCAATATAGCTTGAACTGCAGCTTCATCTTCTGGCATATAATTTACAATCCCCTTCATTCCCATATCATCTGTCATAACTATACCATCAAATTTAAGATTATCTCTTATAATATTAATAACCTTGTATGATATTGATGCCGGATTATCCTCATCAATACACGATACAATATTATGAGATACTAATATGGAGTCTGCTCCTGCTAACACTCCAGCTTTAAATGGTTGCAAATCATTTTTTTCAAAATTATCATATTCTCTATTATCTACAACTATATTTTCATGAGTATCTTTATTATTTCCATATCCTGGAAAATGCTTCAAAGTACTACCTATATTAATTTTATCCATTTCAATAACGACTGTTGTTATATATGCAGATGTATGTGCTGCATCTAATCCTAATGTTCTTTTGTATATATAATCATCTTTATTAATTGAAACATCTGCTACTGGAGCAAGATTAAGATTAAATCCTAACTCTTTTAGTGTTGTTGATTTCCTCTTAACATCTTCTGCTACTAATTCTAAGCCCCCCTCAGCATATAATTCTTGTGGTGACTTAAATTTGGTATCACTTAAACTTTTATTACTACCTACTCTTGATACTGATCCTCCTTCTTCATCAACACCAACTAACATAGGAATTTTAGACATTATTTGATAAGAATTAATATACTCTTTCATAGTATCATTATTTTTGTTCTTTATACTATCATTAAATAATATAATTCCCCCCACATTATATTGCATCATACCATAATCATCAGCATTACAATGTACTAGAAATAATTGACC
>JAVBSN010000111.1:0-14440 GCA_031547045.1 Lachnospiraceae bacterium | reverse complement strand
GATGAACCTATTGTTCTTTGTACAAAAGATGGAAATATTACAGTACAGGCAACCACCATGACAGGAAAAGGTTTGATATATGCGCCTAATGGAACTGTAACAATAAATGTTAATACATTTAGATTTGAAGGCACAATTATTACCAAAGAAATCAAAATACAAGCAGGATATATATACATGAATCAGGAATAAAGGGAATAGATATTTTCTCTTAGGAAAACCAATGAGAAGGAGAACACAATGAGTATAGAGACATATAATCCACATAGATTGCTAAGTAAAATACTAGCCCTATTTATGGTATGTGTAATGGCTATTTCAAATGTTGGTTGTCAAGCAGTAACAGGCTCAGAGAATACCAACGCAGATATAACAATACAAGAAAATCAAATAGAAAAAGACAAAGAAGACATTAAGTTAACAGAAGCAACTACATACGAGGCGCAGCCTATTACAATAACAGCAGAAGCACAAACAAAGGCATTAAAGGAACTTGAAGAGGCTATTGAAACAATTAGTGAAAATGGTATATCAAGTAATAAAGAGTTTAAAGAACTAAAGGTAGCAGTAGAAAATATTGCATCATTACAAAGTGAATCTGTGGAACAGGCAAGTATTATAGAAGTAGCATTGTCAGAACAAACCCTATCCAAAGAGGCAAAAGAGTTAGCCAAGGAGCGCCAGCAGGCTTTTAATAGAACAATACAGGAAACAAATGATAAAGCTGAAATAATATTAGGAAGTTTAGATATAGCAATAGGGGAAAAGGACACTGAGGCAATAATTGAAAATAGTAATGAGCTATTAGCCTTATTACAAACAGATATTAAACCAGCTTCATATGGAACAACACTTCCTAATGAAGCTACAGAATATGAAGCAGAAGAAGAGGATATTGAAACTAAACTAAAGCAGTCAGAAGAGGAAATTAATTCTGTAGCAACAGCAATAGATACTGAAAGCAAAACTGTTAAAGGTGCAATGGAGATTCAGATGTCTGATGCAATGAAGGCAAAAGCAGAAGAACTTGAAACACCATTAGAAGTATATCAATATCTAAAAAACACAATGCAGTATGAATATTACTATGGAAGTCGCAAAGGTTCAGTAGGAACTTACAATAGCAATGGTGGTAATGATGCCGATCAAGCATCTTTACTTATTGCTATGCTTCGTTACCTTGGATATGAAGCAAGATATGTAACAGGTACTATTAGTATAACACCTGAACAGGCTATATCTTTAACAGGTGCAAGTGATGCAAAAATAGCTTCAAATGTATTAGCATGTGGAGGTACCCCAGTAACAAGCATGATGATAGGAGATACTGTAAACACTATTCAAGTGGAACACATTTGGGTAGAGGTTAATGTACCATACAGTGACTATCGAGGTGCAGGAAGTGCAACTGGTGAAATGGTTTGGATTCCATTAGATACCACTATTAAAGAGTATGAAGCTGTAGCCAATATCTATGATGTTTTACAAGAAAATGGTATGGAAGAAGAAGTAGCTACATACTTACAAAGTGGTAATCTTGAAGGACTTACAGAACTTACAGACAAGTATGCCGAAAACTTATCAGCAGATGTAGAAGAAAATGATATATATGCAAGAAAGCGTATTATTAAACAAGAAGAATTAGAATATCTACCACTTACACTACAATACGAAATAATCAAAGAAACATCTAGAGCCTTAGCAATAGACACCAACAAGATGGACAAAGTTGGATTTAAAATAGATGGGAAAAGTCTAGGAAATGCCTACACACCTACACTAACAGGCAAAGACATAATCCTATCATACCGTCCAGCAACCGAAGTAGACGCAGAGATTATAGAAAGCTATGGATCAATATTTACAGTACCATCATATATGGCACATGTAAAACCAGTAATACTAATAGATGGAGAAGTATTAGGTGAAGGTAATCCAGTAGCCATAGGAACAAATCAAACATTTGTTATGGAATTAACAAGTGGCGGAAAAGAAGAACAAGTAGTTAATGACGCCACAGCAGGTTCATTCTACTGTGTTACCTTAGATACACAAACAATAACAGGGGAAGAATTAAATGCATCATATGAAGATTGTGCTACACTTGCAGAAACAGTAACAGAAGGCAACATCTATACAGAAGAATATACAGGAAAGCTACTATCGTTTGCAGGGCGTCTATACTTTAGTCAAGTAGACATAGCTGATATAATGACTGCTGAACAACTAGACGTAGCTATGACTCGTCAATTAAGTGAAGCAATCACAGGATATGCAGTTCAGACAACCTATATAGCAGGAATGCCAGTAGGAATCAAAGAAGGCAGTCTATTCATAGATGTAGACAAAGATGTACATAGCGTAGTCTCATTAACAGGCGACAAAGACGTTGCCCGCCAGTATATGCTAACAACAGGAATGTTATCATCCCAATATGAGAGTATAGTATGGGAAGAAATCACAGGATATGAATCGGTTTCCACCATAAGTATACTAGCAAAAGCAGGGGAAGAAAACATTGACATCCTATTTGTAACAAAAGATAATATAGAAGAGATTAAAAGTTTAAATATAGATAAATACGTAAAAGAAGACATAGAGCAATCAATCAATGCAGGCAAAGTAGTAATAGTACCATCAGAAACAGTCACAATAGGAGACTGGAGTGGTAGTGGTTACATGGTAATCGACCCAGAAAGTGGAGCTGCCGCATATATGATTAGCGGTGGATTGTGTGGTGGATCTACATCTATACTAGTAGCCATAAATGTTTTATTAAGTACTTTCTTAGACTCTTTACTTTTGGCAGAAACAGTAATAGTATTAGTATATATGGTAGGTGTTTTGTTGACGGCAGCAACACTAGGTGTAGGAATTCTTGCAGTTGCAGTGATTGCATTTTTGGTGTGGATGATTTCCTTAATGGCAAGCAATATTACACATACATTTGATCTCTATTATGAATACTGCTTAACAGGCGATGAGGACATAGCGAATCAGATATATAGCGAAACAGCATGGTCAGGAGCAATTACACTAGTATGCATAGCAATTGGAGCATTGGTGAAAAAAGCTGTTGGTGCATTAAAGGAAACTCGTATAGCTAAATATACTGAAAGACAAATACAAAAAATACTAAAAAACATAAAGGGAGATGAATTTAAGACTAATCCGTTACGAATGGCTTATGAGAGTGAAGTTGAAGCTTTAGCTCAATATGGAGATGAATTATTAGCTAGTGGTAAGTCAGAAGAAGAGGTAGCCAAAATACTTTATCAAGCAAGAAGGGATTTGGGTATAAAGTATAAGGATGCAACGCCACAACCCCTAAGAGATTATATTTATGAAATAAATATAGGAAGATATGAAGATCCACTTGGACCATCTTTTGAGAGCTTAGCAAAGAAAAAGTCATATTATGAAATTATAGAATCATCATCAAGTCCAAATACAGATATTGATAAATTATTATCTGGTTTTGAAAAATGGTTAAGGGAGCAATAAGTTGAAAAATAATATTATAGAATTATCAAATGTAGAAATCAAAGAATATTGTTTATTGAATTTAGAAACAAATAAGAAGATTTTTTCAAGGAATTTTACGCAAGAAGGATTTACAGGATTATATTTTAAAGATGATAAAACATTTTTTGCTATATATCCTACGCTGAATGGTCCAGTAATTTATTATAAAAATAAAACATATCAGATAACGAGAGATTTAAATATTACTTTACAAAAAAAAGATAAACAACGAACATTTACAATTAAAAATTATAGAATTAAAATTAAATATAAAGAATCACCTTATATAGGATTTGATGTATGGTCTACAGAAATGGACGTAGATTTATTTTATATGATTGAGCAATCATATAAGCAGAAAACATTTTATGAAAAGTATACATTAAAAGAATAAAAGCAATTTTATGAAACAGATTTATCAAAGGCTATATTGTAGAAATATAAGGTACAATACCTATTGTTAAGGTAGGTACTTGTGACAATAGGATACTGGAGAGGCAGTTTCTGATGGTAATCGACCCAGAAAGTGGAGCTACCGCATATATGATTAGTGGTGGATTGTGTGGTGGAATCACAAGCGCACTATTGTCAATCACTATATTTGTGAGTGTTTTTGTCAGTGTTTTCTTTGGTCTTTTGGCTATGGTAGAATTAGAGCTAATGATTTTATATGCATTGTCAGCTTTGGTGCTGGGTACAACAATAATTGGTGGTATTGTTGCAGTTGCACTAATAGTGCTAAGTATATATGTGATTGGGGTTATATTCAATCATATTTATGATACGATAGATGGCTATAGAGAATATCTGGAAACAGGTAATCTGGATATTGCATATGAACTATCTCAAGAAGCAATGTGGGAGGGAATATTTACCATAGGTTGTATGGCTGCTGGAGCATTGTTGAAAAAGGCCGCGGGTATAGTAAAGGGAGCTGGAAGTAAATTATCTATATATATTGAACAACTAGATAATTTTTCACAAGATAAAATAAACCATATCATTAATGGAAGTAAGAATTCAAATCATGGATGGGAGAAATTGGTGGCAGATAAGAACTGGAATGATATAAAGGTAATTATTGCAGAAGTAATGGATAATGGTGTAGAAGGTCCATATAAATCAGTATTTTCTAAAAAAGCAATGATTAATGGATATGAAGTTGAAGTTACATATACAAAATTGGGTGATGGTACAATTAAAATTTCTGATGCATGGATAAATCAATAGAAGGAGGAAATTATTATGATAGAAAAAATAAAAGCATGTTTAATGCAGGGGAAGTATATGGAAGTGGAGGAAATATGTAATAATATACAATTAAGTGATATAAAGGATATATTGATGAACATTGCTTATGATACAGAAAGTATTTGTGTATATAGTTTTATACAGTATATGATACAAAAAACAGAAAAAGAAGAATGGATAAAAATTGCAATAGAAATCATGTCAAATCCATTAAGCTATATAGAAGGCGCATATTCAGTTGCCTTATTTCATGCTAGGGAGATTTTAAGTGCTAAAAAAAGTGTTGATAATTTAGAGAGAATATTATTTTTTTATAACATACCAGAAAAATTGATAAATGAAGAGGAAGCATTATGTATAGCAGAAGAAATCTTAGATATAGAGCCTAAAAATAAGATTGCACATAGTGTAAAGTATTAATTTATATTTGGAATAATAGTGATAGTATAAATATTAGTTGGGGATTTGACAGCCTTTTTATAGGAGAAATGATAAATTATGGATAATGAGAAAATCTTATTACGGTTAGGAGACTTTTTAGTTTATTATTGGTCTAAAGGGGTAAAAGAACTTTTTCCCGAACGCAATATAATCGTAGAGTATGGAGAAGAAATTATGGGAGAGTATGGTTTGACAATTACTATGTATGAAATGTAAGTTAGGAGTATAAATACCCTTATATCATCTTAACTAACCAAAACAATAAAAGAGCATATACTGTCAAGAATTTTCTTTACAGGGTATGCTCTTTTGCTATGATTCTTTTAAGAGTCTAGGGAGGAATATCAAAATAATTTAAAACTTAATGCAACAGTTTACAATACCCCTTATTACTTACAGTATGGGAAGAAATCACAGGCATTGAATCGGTTTCCACCATTAGTATACTAGCAAAAGCAGGGGAAGAAAACATTGACATCCTATTTGTAACAAAAGATAATATAGAAGAGATTAAAAGTTTAAATATAGATAAATACGTAAAAGAAGACATAGAGCAATCAATCAATGCAGGAAAAGTAATAATAGTACCATCAGAAACCATCACAATAGGAGACTGGAGTGGTAGTGGTTACATTTTTATATAAGTTGATGTACCAGATTTTATAAAAAAGATGTTTGGATGGTGATAAAATGTTAAATGAAGTTAAAGTATACAAAAGTTTTATAAATGAAAAAATATTTAATGAATTTGAAACACAACGTGGTGTTTCACTTTTTAATCATTCTGCAAATAGCAACTATATTGATGACTTTATTTCTGTTGCATATGTACTATGTCTAGATATTATTGATGTAAATGGCTATATTTTTATTAATGATTTCTTTAAATCATGTGGGAATCCAAAAGAAAATGAGTTGATTAAACTTAGGTCATTGGAATAGCAACACAATTATGACAAGCAAAAAATTGAACAAAGGGTTAATAGTTGGGGATTTGGCGACTTTTTTATAGGGAAAGATTCTGATTCTATGGATAACGAAAAAATCTTGTTACAGTTCGGAGATATTTTGGTTTATTATTGGTCTAAAAGGTTAAAAGAATTATTCCCTGAACGAAATATAATCGTTGAGTATGGAGAAGAAATTATGGGAGAGTTTGTTTGACAATTACTATGTACGAGAAGTAAATTATTTATATAAAATAGCTAGGGGGTTACTTGAAACTTAATAATTATTGTATTATAATCAAAAATGTTTGAGATAATAATAAGTAAATAATATTTAGGAGGTAACTAATATGGCACAAGCAGTTAGTAAAGATATGATTATAGCAGATATAATAGCAGTAGACCCAGGTAATGCAGCAATTTTAATGGCATCAGGAATGCATTGTATAGGATGTCCATCTGCACAAGGTGAGTCTTTAGAAGATGCAGCAATGGTTCACGGAATGAATGCTGATGAATTAGTTAAAGATATTAATGAGTACATGGCAAACAAAGAAGCTTAAGGATGTTACCCCTTATACTAACTGTGAAGTTATTATAAGGGGTCATTTTAATATAAGAATAAATACAAAAATATACGAGGGGAAATTAATATGGAGATAAAGATTTGTACAAGCAATGAAATAGAAGAACTGGCTATATTAGCTAATGAAATATGGCATGAATATTTTATACAGATTATATCTAATGAACAAATAGACTATATGGTAGATATGTTTCAAAGTAAGAATGCTTTAGTAAAAGCGATGGAAGATGGATATATATATTTTCTAGCATATGAAAATAATACATTAATAGGATATTGTGGAATACATCCAGAAGAAGAAAAGGTATTCTTAAGTAAGTTATATTTACATAAAGATTATAGAGGTAGGGGTTTATCCTCTTTCTTATTAAAAGAAGCAATTAATTATGGAAAGCAAAATAGTAAAAAGGCAATGTATCTTACATGTAATAAAAATAATGATAATAGTCTAGGCGTATATTATGCCAAAGGATTTTATAAAATAGATGATGTTAAGACAGACATAGGTAATGGATTTATTATGGACGATTATGTACTACAATTAGATATTAATGTATAGATGGTAACTTGTATTTGTAGCATCATAAAAAAAGAGGCTGCCACAAAATAATTGTAGCAGTCCCTTTTGTTTTATTAACCTATATTGCACTTCTATATAATTGATAAAGTCTGTAACGCAGATTTCTTTAAAATTAATTTGTAATGTTCTGTATAGTGATATGGTGTAGCATAGGTAGTCTTTACTCTTATTCCATATTCACTAATTAAATTACATGTTCTAGCAAAAACTTCATTAGAATTATCTGAACGACTTAATATTAGATAATATTTGCTATCTGTTGGATTCTTGTAAAGTGAATTATCACCAGTATATACATCCCCTAGTAGCTTAGCAACATTAGTTATATCATTAAGGGAAGTAAAACTATATACTTTAAACACATCAACTTCAGAATCTTTAGATGCTTTATCTTTAACGTCATTAGCCTTTTTCTTAAGGCTTGTTGGTAAAGGAATGAACTCTGTGCCTTGTTCTTTTGCAAGGCTCTTAGCTTTTTCGATGTCTTCAACTATATTATCGATAACATTCATTATAGTATCTGACTCATCATCCATTGATTCATCAGATTCGTCATCATCGTCATCCGCTTCCGAATAATCAGAAGGTTTAGAGAAACGAGAAAATCTGGTATCTAACTCCTCTGGATCCTCAACTTTAGTTATTATTAATATTAAACATTCAGGAGAAACTGGTATAGCTTCTATCATTAATGGAATGTCATCAACCTCAAAACCTAATTCATTAGATGCCTGCATCATCATTTCGCGAAAAAGTTCTTTTGCTTTATCAGTTCCATAAGCTAATTCATTAAGAAGTAAATCTTTGTCTGCAAGATCAGCTTTGCCTAAAGTGCAACGAATCTGGTTCTCACTTATTCTTTCAAGTTTCATTAGGACCAACTCCTTTGCTATATTTGTTACAGGTTACTTATAGTTTATCACAAAAATAAAACATGTAAAGACTAATTGCGATTATTTATGATTAATTTATACATTATTTATAAAAATCACATTGTAATAATGTAAAAAATATGATAGTATTTTAAAAGGTTACCTTTATAGTTTCATCAATTAAAGAAGGGAGGCAACTTTTAAAGTATTTTCGTATTTAATCTCGAATATCTAGATTTATCTTCATTAAATTCAGTCAAGTCTGACACGTACTTCGGATTTATTAAAAGCAAATATTAAAACAAATAAGAAGGTAACTTAATATCATAGTGTATATATAATCGTATATCACACGCATTTCCTTTGTTATATATACATTATATGCAGTATGGGAGGTGAAGGAATAGCTGATTTATCAAATGAAATCACACAATATGTTAATTGCAAACTGCCAGTAAAAGTGGACGGCATAGAAGTTAATATTTCTAATATAAACAATGCTTGTACACTTTTAGAGGAATCAACATATATGAGGGATTTTGATACAGAAAACAATAGGATTGTCGGCATTAACTTTAATGTTGTTAACTGTGAGTCTAATAGCTTTTCAAAGAAATAGCGTTGTTACAAAAATATAAACTACTTTTTCTAGGTAGGCAGGCTATATCCCTAATAGCCTGTCTATTTTGATAAATATTCTAATATTCCTAAATGTATTCCCCAAGAAAGTTGCTTCTGATAATTTTCATCTTGTAATAATTTGTCTTCCTCCCAGTTAGATAGAAAACCACATTCTATAATTACAATGGGGCAGGAGCATTTTTTTAATATATAATAGCTATCATTAGATTTGGCAGGACGATGATTATCAGGATCAACATTTGTAATTAAAGAGTCTTGAATAGTTTCTGCCAATAATTTGCTATCACTAGATTTTGAATAATAAAAAGTTTGAGCTCCATGTTGAGAACTAGAAGGATAAGCATTTTGATGTATACTAACTACCAAGTCAGGCTTTGTGTTTAGTATTAACTCAAGTCGGTTATTTAAGTCTGACAGTTTTTTGTTGGAAGCATTTGCATCACTTAAATCAGTATCGGTATCTCGAGTAAGAATTACGTTACAATCATTTTGTTCTAATATAGTTTTTAGTTTAAGAGCAATTTCTAAATTTATGTCTTTTTCATATTCGCCAGACACAGATACCTTTCCAGGATCGCGACCACCATGTCCTACATCAATAACAATTGTGGGCTTTTCTTTGCCGACAAGTTTTTGCAATGATGCGCTAAGTACACTATTTTTTAGTATAAATACTGAAAAAATTAATAAAAATAATATTATTATAGGAAGCAATTTTTTGTTGCTATACTCTTTTAACATAATATGCACCTTAAAAATCCGTTGTTATATTATATGATAATAATTTGATTTATATGAATTGAATTATTAATAGGAAGAATAACTATATAATAAAGAAGAAAATAACGAAAACCATATATCACTTTTTTTCAAAAAGTGATATAATAGTCATGTTTGAAAATGGAAGGATAACAAGATTATCTATTTTAAATGAGGTTTATATGGATACAATAATAGAAAAAATATATAATATAGAAGAAAATATTGAAGGAATAGAGAAGGCGGCTAATATTCTTAGACAAGGTGGATTAGTTGCATTTCCAACGGAGACAGTATATGGACTGGGTGGAGATGGACTTAACAAAGAAGCCTCAAGTAAGATATATGTAGCAAAGGGAAGACCTTCAGATAACCCTTTAATTATTCATATTGCTGATATAGAAGATGTCTACAAACTAACTAGTGATGTTAGTAAAAAAGCAAAGTTGCTTATGGAAGTATTTTGGCCTGGTCCGTTAACAATTATTTTTAATAAAAGTGATATAGTTCCTTATGAGACTACAGGGGGACTAGATACGGTAGCACTTAGAATGCCATCTAATCCAGTTGCATTGGAGTTAATAAGAAAATCTGGAGTATATGTAGCAGCACCAAGTGCAAATACATCAGGAAGACCTAGTCCTATATATGCAGAACATGTAATAGAAGATTTGTCTGGCAAGATAGATATGATAATTGATGATGGTAGCGAGAATATAGGAATAGAATCTACAATAATAGATGTTACAGGTGATGTTCCCACAATATTACGTCCAGGATATATTACAAAAGGTATGTTAACAGAGGTTATTGGAAATGTAGCTATGGATAGAGCATTAGAGGAAGTTAGAGAAAAGGTTGCCCCTAAAGCACCAGGAATGAAATATACACATTATGCTCCTAAGGGTGAACTTACTATTGTTGAAGGCACAGGTAGTAATATTATTTCAGATGAGGTAATACATAAGATAAACGAATTATCTGTAGCTAAGATGGAATTAGGATATAAGGTAGGAATAATAGCAACATGGGAAACTTATGATAGATATGTAGCGGATCATATTATTAATATGGGAAGCAGAGAAGATGGTTTGTCCGTTTCAATTAAATTGTACGCAATACTAAGAGAGTTTGATGCTCTTGGTGTTGAATATATATATTCAGAGGGTTTTGAAAACGAAGATATAGGATATGCTATAATGAATAGGTTGTTAAAGGCGGCTGGACATAGAGTAATTATAGTGTAGATGAAGGAGAGAATATGATAGCATTAGGATGTGACCATGGTGGATATGGTCTTATGCAAGAAGTTATTAAACACTTAGAAGATAGAGGAATAGAATATAAGAATTTTGGATGCTATAACGAAGAATCTTGTGACTATCCTGAGTTTGGACAGGTAGCAGCAAATGCAGTTGCAAATGGAGAATGTGAATTAGGAATACTAATTTGTGGAACAGGAATAGGAATATCAATAGCTGCAAATAAAGTAGCAGGAATTCGCTGTGCATTATGTAGTGATTGCTTTAGCGCAGAGGCTACAAAGGAGCATAACAATGCCAATATGCTTGCAATGGGAGCAAGAGTAATAGGAGCAGGATTAGCCCTTAAGATAGTAGATACATTTATAGATACACCATTTTCTAATGATGAAAGACATATTAGAAGAATTGATATGCTAGAAAGATAATTGACGTAGAGGTGGAACATGAAGAACAATCATGAGATTGCAAAAATTATAATGCTTATAACTCAGATTGGTATAACCATGCTTACCTCTATATTTTTATGCGGAATAATAGGATACTTTATAGATAAGAAATTTGATACAAATCTATTAATTTTTTTTATAATACTTGGTGTAGCAGGAGGCTATAAAGCTGTATATAATTTAATTAAACAATTTATACATAAATAGGTCTATAATTTATGGACTTTTATCAAGGAAATGAGTATAATTAGAATGTTGTATTTATATGGGATAAATAGGGAAATATATTGTTAGGAGGCATATATATGGATAAAGTTAAGGATACGCTTATAGAATTATTCATAGGCATAGGAATATATTTTGTTATAGCAGAGATTGTAGGTCTGGTTTTTGTAGAAAACAAGCTTACATATACAGCAGGATTAGTATTAGGAACAATAGGAGCAATGCTACTATCTATTCATATGTATTATACTCTTAATAAAGGGTTAGATATGGATAAAGATGCGGCAACTAAGTACATTAAAAACAATAGTTTTATAAGATTAGGAATTATGTTACTAATATTGTTAGTAGGAAGAGTAATTACTTATATAAGTTTTCTCGCGGTATTCATAGGTCTGTTAGGACTGAAGATAGGTGCATTTATGCAACCGCTTGTAAATAAATTTAGATCAACTAAAATTAATAAGGAGGGAAGGTGACCGTATGGAGTATGGAATAGCCACTATGGCAAGCAGTCTACTGAGTTTAAGCAGTGATGTAATAGCAAGAAGTGAAAAAGAAGTAGATTTTTTCATACATTATCTAGCAACCTTCAAATTGTTTGGACATACTATATATATAACCACTACCCAAGTCTGTACATGGATAGTAATGGCAGTAATTATAGTTTTTGCAATTGCAGCTCGAAGAGCAATTATGAAGGCAGAAGAAGTGCCTACAGGATTTCAAAATGTTGTAGAATTACTTGTAGAGACTGCTCAGAAGTTTGTAATGAGTTCGATGGGTAAAAGTGGCAGGAAATATGTTAATTATGTAGGAACATTATTTATGTTTGTAATATTATCAAACATATCTGGCTTGTTTGGACTAAGACCCCCAACTGCCGATTATGCTACTACATTATGTTTAGGATTAGTTTCATTTATACTAATTCAATATAACAATATAAGATATAATAAGCTTGAAGCGTTTACAGGATTATTTAAGCCACTACCATTTCTGTTTCCGATTAATTTAATAGGTGAAATTGCAACACCTATTTCATTATCACTACGTTTATTTGGTAATGTAATGGCAGGTACAGTTATGATGGCTTTATACTATGGTTTATTACCATTACTAGTAAAGCTAGGAATTCCAGCGGCATTACATGTATACTTTGATTTGTTCTCTGGAGCAATTCAAGCATATGTATTTTGTATGTTAACTATGGTATTTATCTCAGACAAAATAGGAGATTAACAAATATTTTAATTAATGGAGGTTTTAATTATGAATCAAATTACTAACGAAGGTTTAATTTTAGCATGTTCAACAATTGGTGCAGGTTTAGCCATGATAGCAGGTATCGGACCTGGTGTAGGACAAGGTATAGCAGCAGGACAAGGTGCATCAGCAGTAGGACGTAATCCAGGAGCAAAAGGTGATATTATGTCAACAATGCTTTTAGGACAGGCAGTAGCAGAGACAACAGGTCTTTACAGTTTGGTTATCGCACTTATCTTAATGTATGGTAATCCAATGTTATCAAGATTCTTAAAGTTGTAATTATATAAGCATTTTGATAAATAAAGCCGAAAGGAGGCTAGGTCGTGGTGAATTTATATGGCATAGCAAATACATTACTTACTGTTGATACTTCAGGACTTGTTGATGAAAGCGGTCGTGTGTTTGGTATAGATGAAGTATTACTACAAGGTGTTATCATACAAGGACTTTCAATATTCTTATTATTTATGTTTCTTTCATATGTACTATTTGAGCCAGTTAAGAAATTATTAGCTAATCGTACAGAAAGAATAAAAAATAACATAGAATCAGCAACTAAGGATAAAGAAGATGCTGCTAAATTAAAAGAAGAGTATGATGCCAAGATAAAAGGAATAGATAAAGAAGCAGAAGCTATATTAAGCGAGGCTCGTAAAAAGGCTAAGAAAAAGGAAAATGATATTATAGCGGGAGCTAATGAAGAGGCTGCAAGAATTGTAGCTAGAAGTAATCAGGAAATAGAGTTAGAAAAGAATCGTGTAATAGATGAAGTTCGTAGAGAAATGATAGCTATTGCAACTGTTATGGCTGAAAAGATTGTTGGCGCATCAATAGATGAAGCTAAACAAGAAGCTCTTATAGAAGAGACTCTAAAGGAAATGGGTGATAGTACATGGCTAAGCAAGTAAGTTTAACTTATGGTAATGCACTATTTGAACTTGCAAAGGAAGAAGGCAAGATTGACCAGATTCTAGAAGAGGTATTAGCTGTAAAACAGATCTTTAAGGATAATGAAGAGTTAATTAGAATACTTAATCATCCTAAGATTGTTAAAGAAGAGAAAATAGCTATTGTTGAAAATATATTTAAGAATCGCATTTCAGAAGATGTAATTGGTATTATTGTAATTATGATAAAGAAAGACAGATATTCTAATATAATACAAGTATTTGATTATTATGAAAATGCAGTTAAGAAATATAAGAACATAGGAGTAGCACATATTACCTCAGCAGTTACACTTAGTGAAACCCAAAAGAATAGTATTGAAAAAAGATTATTAGATACTACAGCATATACAAAAATAGAAGCTGTATATAATGAGGATAAAGGTATTATTGGTGGACTTATTATACGTATAGAAGATAGAGTTGTTGATAGTAGTATTAAAACGAAGATAGAATCCTTATCTAAAGCGTTATATCTCAATGTTAGATAACTCCTGCCTCTTTAGGTGGTGAGTAATAAACCCGCAACAAGGATAAGATTATAGTAGAAAGAAGGTGCTAAGGCTCCATGAATTTAAGACCAGAAGAGATAAGTTCTGTTATTAAAGAACAGATTAAAAAATATTCATCTGAACTTGAGACATCAGATGTAGGTACTGTTATTCAGGTAGCTGATGGTATCGCT
>JAVBSN010000077.1:0-15018 GCA_031547045.1 Lachnospiraceae bacterium | reverse complement strand
AAGAATATACAAATAAAAAAGGTATGGATATAATTAATCCACTAAAAAATGCTATTATGTATTCTGATATATTATTCAAAACAAATTCCTGCCTTATATACATAGTTACACATACTTGCATAATTAGGCAAGTATGTGTATAAACTTAATATTATTGAGCTAATAAGCTACCAACACTTGGGAATACTTGATTACCTGATGCTGTACCACCAACATAAACTTCAATTTTATTGTTAGCTGGATCTAATGTGTAATAATATGTTTGATCCAACGTACTACCAGCTACGTCCTTTTTAGCTTTTCCTTTTATACCTGAAATAGCTATTGTTGAGTTAACTTCTGTCCAAAAACTACCTGTTGGTGCTGGTAAAGCTGTTGGTGTAGTTGTTGTGTAAGATGCTACTGCATCATCATAACAACTCTCATTTGCTAATGCTGTTTGCATTGCAGTTGCAACCGATTGTCCTGTTTGGATGTCAGAACTTAATCTTGATCTGTTAATGTACTTAATTAAAGCTGGAGCGATAGCACCTGCTAAGATAGCCATAATCGCAATAACGATTATAAGCTCAACCATTGAGAAACCTTTGTTTGTTTTTTTCATAATTCATTCTCCTTTTCTTATATAAAATATATATATTATAACTACTATATACAAGTAGCAATAATCTTGTTACATATCTATAAGCAATTTTCACTTATAGTCGTAATACTCAATTTTCACACTTGCGAGCAAGTGAAAATTGATGCATTACATGTTATCAATACCTTCATACATTGATAGCATTGGTCCATATACTGCTGCTACAATACCTCCAACAACTACTGCTAACACTACAATAGTAAGTGGTTCCATCATTGCTGTAAGCTGAGATGTTGCCAAATCAACCTCATCATCATAATAATCTGCAACCTTCTCCATCATAGATTCAATATTACCAGTCTCTTCACCTATCTTAACCATCTGAATAAGCATTGGTGGGAATAATTCCATCTCTCTAAGTGGTTTTGATAGTGGCATACCTTTGGATACTTGAACCTTAGCATCCATAAGACCATCTCTAAATAATTTGTTACCCATCATTCTAGCAACCTGTTCTATAGCTTCAAGAAGTGGTATACCAGACGCCATAAGGGTACTTAATGTTCTAGAAAATCTTGCTGCACACGATTGAGTTGTAAGATTACCAAATAGTGGCATTTTAATAGCTACTGTAGAGAAGAACTGATCTCCAGCAGAAGTTTTCTTAAATGCACTAATAAGAAATGCTAGTATTCCTACAATAATAGCAAGTGCCCATCCCTTAGAAAGTAAGAAATCACTTAGTGCAATCATTATTCTAGTGGCTAACGGAAGTTCAACCCCCATATCTGCAAACATATCTGCAAATGTTGGTATAACCATAACCATCATAACTATTACTACACCAATTGCAACAATACATACTACAATAGGATATGTAAGAGCACCCTTAATCTTATTCTTAAGAGCCGAATCTTTCTCAAAATGAGTAGATAATCTTTCAAAAGCAACTTCCATACTACCTGAAGCTTCACCTGCTGCTACCATGTTAATTAATATTGGTGGGAATACCTTAGGATTAAGCTTAAATCCTTCCGATAATGTACCGCCTTTCTCAACATAAGCTTGAGCTTCTCTAAGCGCTCTTTGCAGATTTTTGTTAGGCATCTGTTCTGAAAGCATCTCAAGAGCTGAAATAATAGTAACACCAGCATTAAGTACACTTACAAACTGCTTACAAAATACTGATAAGTCTCTACTCTTAACTTTCTTACCACCTAAACTAAAATTAATATCTTTATCTAAGGCACCTTGTTCTCCAAGAGATACTATAGTGTACCCTTCAGATTTCAATTTGTCCGAAGCCTTTTCCTGTGAATTAGCTTCTATAGAACCTTTCTTGGTCTTGCCATCTTTGTCAAGAACCTTATAGCCATACATTGCCATAGTTATTCCTCCGACTCACATTCCTTAATAATTCATTATGTAACTTCATACACTTTTCTTAACGAATTGTTAATAAATCGTTAACAAACTGTATATATCATCATATTACATTATTTTAGTTACATTTGCAATATTTAATTAATATTTTTTGATATTTTAGTCATATTGCACAAAAATTACATCTTTTTCTTCATTGCAACTTGATCTTGAGAGTAAATCAAGCAATTATCTCTACTTATAGCACCTTCTCTATATAGGTCATATAGATAATCATCCATAGTTACCATTCCTATTTGTCTACTTGTTTGTATAGTAGACTGAATCTGATGGGTCTTAGCTTCACGAATCAAACTTCTAATCGCCGGACTTGATAACATTACTTCAAAAGCTGCCACTCGACCTCTTCCATCTTCTGCTGGAAGTAATTGTTGAGATATAACTCCTTCCAAAACCATAGATAGTTGAATACGCGTTTGCTGTTGTTGATGCGGTGGGAATACATCGATAATACGATCGATTGTACTTGCTGCACCAATTGTATGTAGAGTTGAAAATACTAAGTGACCAGTCTCTGCTGCTGTTATAGCAATAGATATAGTCTCAAGGTCACGCATCTCTCCAACAAGGATAATATCTGGATCTTCACGCAGAGCTGCACGTAAAGCATTATTGTAACTTAATGTATCCATACCAACTTCTCGTTGATTAACAACTGATTTCTTATGCTTATGAACATACTCTATAGGGTCCTCTAAGGTAATTATATGATCTGTTAGATTCTCATTAGCTTTATTAATAATAGAAGCTAGTGTAGTAGATTTTCCTGAACCTGTAGGTCCCGTTACTACAACCAATCCTCTCTTTCTCTTAAAAAGTTCAACTACCGGTTGTGGAATACCTAACATATCCGGTCTAGGTATATCTGTATCAATCTTTCTATAAGCACCAGCCATGCTTCCTCTATCCATAAATACATTAACACGGAAACGTCCTGTTTCTTCTGATGCAAAAGAGAAATCCACCTCTCCCCTTTCTTTAAGTATAGCCTTATGTCTATCGCTCATCGTAGAACCTAATGCTTCTGCAACCTCCTGTTGATTAAGTGGTGGCATATCTACATCCGTTAATTTACCGTTAACTCTAAATTTTGGCGGTATACCAACTGCAATATGAACATCCGATACTTTTTGTTCAACTGCAAATGCAAGTAATTCTTTCATGTCAAGCATATATTTCTCGTCCTTTCTATTGTAAGTTCTATTTTAATATTCATCTCCTGCTTCATATACAATCTTCTTCATTTCATTAAGAGATGTTATTCCTTGTAATACTAATTTTCCAGCTCCAAGCTTAAGCGTTAACATTCCTTCTTCTAAAGCTTGCTTCTCTATCTTGTCAGCAGTTGCTCCTGTACTAATAACAGCTTGCAAACCTCTTGATACAGGCATTATCTCATATACACCAATACGTCCAATATAACCTGTTTCTCCACAAATAGCACAACCCTGTGGTTCATAAATAACAATCTCTTCAGCTTCCGGAACATCCAAAGCCTTTTTCTCATAATCTTCAGCATATCTAGGTTGTTTACAAGTACATAATCTTCTTACAAGACGTTGTGCAATTACACCCACAAGAGCATCACCAACAACGTAAGGTTCAATACCCATATCTATTAGACGAGTAACTGTACTAGATGCTGAATTAGTATGCAATGTTGATACAACCAAGTGACCTGTGATAGCGGCTTTAACAGCAATCTGTGCAGTCTCACCATCACGAATCTCACCAATCATAATAATGTCTGGATCTTGACGAAGTATAGATCTAAGCGCTGCAGCAAATGTCATATCCGCCTTTACATTAACTTGAACTTGATTAATACCGTCAATATTTGCCTCTACTGGATCTTCTACTGTTATAATATTAACATCTTCGCTATTTAATTCACTAAGTGAGGTATATAATGTTGTTGATTTACCAGAACCTGTAGGTCCTGTAACAAGTATAATTCCATGTGGATTACTAAGTATACCATCAAACACCTTAAGTTCTTCTGGTCCAAGACCTAATGCGCTCTTAGGTTTAGTAAGTCCTTCTTTGGATGTAAGACGCATAACTGTCTTCTCACCATATACTGTAGGAAGCATAGATACACGGACATCAAATTCTTTTCTATCTACCATAATAGATATACGACCATCTTGTGGTTTTCTCTTTTCAGAAATATCCATCCCACCAATAATTTTAATACGAGCTGATATTGCTGATAATAAACTATAATCATATGTCATAACTTGCTTTAATGCACCATCAATACGATACCTAACACGTACACTCATCTCTAATGGTTCAATATGAATATCTGAAGCTCTTTGTCTTACTCCACCTTCCATAATCTGCTTAACCAATAATACAATAGGAGAATTATTGATGTCTTCATTCATCTCATTCTCCTCAGATTCGCTAAGCATATCTGATTCTCTCTCAAGTCTATATTGCTCAGCAGCCTCCATAGCTTGTTGGTTTCCATAATATTTACCAATCGCCTCACTAATCTCATCATCATTAGTAAGTAATGGTTCTATTTGCATACCTGTAATAATTGACAAATCATCAATAGCAATAATATCCATAGGATCTGACATAGCAACCTTAAGTATATTAGGATTCATCTCATCAAATTCTATAGGTATTACCCTATGTTTCATAGAAACATTCTCAGGTATTATTCTTAAAACATCTTCTTCTAACTTACAACTCTTAATTTCTATATAATCAATGCCTAATTGTTGAGTAAGTGTTGCATTAAGTAATTCTTGACTAATGAGCCCTAACTTCACTAAAACAGCACCTAACTTACCACCCTCTGCTTTCTGAGCTTGAAGGGCTTCTTGCAACTCTTCATCAGTAATTGCGCCTGCTGCTACTAGCAAGTCACCAATCCTTATCTTCTTTCTTCCGCCACCTATACGCATACTTCGTACCTCTCACGTTTTAATATAGTTTTCCTTCATAAATTATAGCACATATACACCTAAAATGAAACAAATAATATATTTTCAGCATATTAATCAAAATGTTATGTTAATTATTACCATACGTATATTTTTTTTGTGGAAAAGCACTATTTTATAACATTCAACATAGAATGAAATAAACACTCTATTGAGGTGTCGTCTTGCAGACCTTTAAAAAACCTCTTACACCTGATGAAGAACAGTATTATTTAAAGCTAAGCAAGGCTGGTGACCTTGAAGCTAGAAACATATTAGTGGAACGTAATCTAAGGCTAGTGGCACACATAGTAAAGAAATACAACAATTTTGAAAGAGATATTGACGACCTAATATCAATAGGTACTATAGGCCTTATTAAAGCAATTAATACATATGATAATTCTAAAGGTAATCGTTTAGTTACTTATGCATCAAGATGCATAGAAAACGAGCTTCTTATGTTACTTAGAAAAGAGCGTAAATGTTCTAGAGAAGTTTCCCTATACGAACCAATTGGTACTGATAAAGAAGGTAATGAAATTAACCTTCTTGATATATTAGAAAACGATGAAAAAACAGCACTTAATACCTTAATATACAAAAATAATGTAAACAATATATACGACCATTTAAATAAAACTTTAGATGTTAGAGAAAAAGAAGTTATAATTATGCGATATGGTCTATATGATACTACGCCTCTTACCCAACGAGAAATTGCAGTTAAGTTAAATATATCCCGTTCTTATGTATCAAGAATCGAAAAAAAAGCATTAAAAAAACTATACTCTGTATTAAAATAAGTGTGCCACATTCGGCACACTTATTTTATGCTTTAATTCTTAGAATTGTTCCAAGTTTTAAATCAGTATTTAATTTAACATATAACCTTTGCTTAGGATGTGGAGCTGACTCCATACTATTCATATTTTCATCAAATATGCCTTCTACAGAAACCTCTGTATTATCTCCATTAAACATCATAACTTCTATAATATCGCCAATACAAAACTTATTTTTCTGTTCAATTATATACAATCCATCATCTGTAATACCATTAATCATACCTAAATAAGTATACTCTTTAACATATGTATTGTTATTATATATTTGAGTATTCTCATCTGTTTTACCAAAATAGAAGCCTGTTGTAAATTGACGATAGGTACATTTAGCAATCTCAGTTTTATAATACTCCATGTTATCTTTATACTTTTCTGGAGATTCCAAATAATCGTCTATAGCTTTTCTATATGTTCTTGCAACCGTTGCAACATATAAAGCCGTTTTCATTCTACCTTCTATTTTAAAACTATCTATACCTGCATCTATCATTTCTGGTATATATTCAATCATGCATAAATCTTTAGAATTAAATATATATGTTCCTCTATCATCTTCATTAATAGGCATATATTCACCTGGTCTAGTTTCTTCTACAATACTATATTTCCATCTACAAGGATGAGTGCATGCACCTTGATTAGCTCCTCTACCAGTAAAATAATTGCTTAACAAACATCTTCCTGAATATGATATACACATAGCACCATGAATAAATGATTCTATTTCCATATCTTTCGGAATATTTTCTCTTATTTCCTTTATCTCAGCTAAAGATAATTCTCTTGCTGATACTACTCTTTTTGCACCTAAATTATGCCAAAATCTATATGTGCCATAATTAGTATTATTAGCTTGTGTACTTATATGAATCTCTACTTCTGGTAATATTTCTTGTGCAATAGTAAATATTGCTGGATCAGATATTATAAGTGCATCTGGTTTAACCTGCTTAAGTTCAGTAAAATATTCTCTAACACCTTCCAAATCTTCATTGTGGGCAAATATATTAGCAGTTATAAACACCCGAACATTTCTTTCATGAGCATATTTAACGCCTTCTATCATATCTTCCACAGAAAAATTTCTAGCTTTAGCTCTAAGTCCAAACATCTCTCCGCCAATATATACTGCATCTGCACCATACAATACCGCAGTTTTTAAAACTTCCAAGCTTCCTGCTGGAATTAATAATTCTGGTCTTCTCATATATCTATTCTCCTACTCTAGTACTAATAGCCAAGCCATCACCTATAGGCACAATAGCTGTTTCCATTCCTTCTAGGTTTTTTAATGTATATAAATATTCTCTCATTCGTGAATGTATAGTTCTATTTCTCTTATTAACAGTAAAATGAGATTCCAATATATCTCCATCTTGCAATACATTATCAGATATAATAACTCCATCACTAGATAATAAACGTAATACATCTGGTAAGAAATTAATATATTGACCTTTTGCCGCATCCATAAATATCATATCATAACTACCTGTTAATTTTTTAAGTATATCTACTGCATCACCCTCTAGCAAAGTTATCTTATCTTTCTTCTCTGCTAATTCTATATTTTCAATAGCTTTTTCAATACGTGGTTTATATTTTTCTATAGTTGTTATATGTCCTTTATATCCAATATATTGACTCATGTATATAGAAGAAAATCCTACCGCAGTTCCTATTTCTAATATGTTAATAGGCTTCTTTATTAAAATCATTGTCTTTATCAATTCTTTTGTTTCTCTACGAATTATAGGTACTTCATTTGCAAGAGCTTCCCTCTCTATTTTCGCTACAATTTCGTTATCATCTTTATTCATAGAATTAATAAATGATGTAATTCTCTCATCAACTATCATCTATTTACTTTCCTCACTTATTTTACCACATAATATATCAATTATTTCATCCGTGGTCATAGACGGACTTAATACATATGTTCCAGGCAATAAATCACTACTATATTTACCCAATTTAATTCTAGCTAACATAACCCATCTATTATCTATAACTCCTGAATCTTCTAATACTTCTACAATTTCAACAGAAGAAGAGTCAGGTAATATAACCACTGATATTTCTGACTTGTCATCAGCTTTATAAGATGTATTTCCAAATAATTTATAACCAAACTGGTAAGAAAGTATAAATACCTGTATTAGCAACAAAATAATTACTGAGTTAATTAATAATGAAAATGCAAATTTTAAACTTCCTATTGCAACAGATTTATTTTCACTTTCCAAAGGCTCTAATTCTTTTTTCCTTTTCTTATTTGTTTTAGAGTCATCATGTTTATCTGCTTGCTTCTTTACTGACTTTTTCTCAGGTTCAATTGTAGCTGCGCTTTTTGCTTTTACAACTTCATCTTCTTCCTTACTCTTCGTATTAGCAGTCATAGCCCCTGGAGAACTAATCCTATCTAATTCCGCTGCTGCAGTTGCTATCATCTCTCTTCTAGCTATATTAGTTTCTTCTAATTGTCTAGTATTTGATTTTGCTAACTCTGCTTTACTAATAACAGCATTATTTTTTCTAACTGGTTTTCCACCTAATTGATTTGTCTTAGATTCATTTGTATTATTATTTGTCATAGTTGGTCTCCTACGTATCAATTTATAAAATCAAAGTCAAAATCCAAAGAATTAGCTATTGAACCATATACTTCCTGCATAAGTCTGCATATTCTTTGCTCAGCTATTAAAAATTCATTAACTTTTGAATTATATAATATTTTCTCATATTCAAGACTTAGAGCAACAATATCATCATACATATTTCTGTCTTCATTGCTACTTTGTAATTCAAAGTTTCTTCTTCTAAATTCATTAAGTGCATTATATAAGTCCATATCCTCTTTTAAGCGATTTTTAGTTCTTATATAATGATTATATTCGTTACTTTGTCTTATTTTATTATTCAATTGTTTACTTCGATATATAACATCTTTCATACAATCCCCTACTATATACTATACTTCTGTGATAATTGGCAATACCATAGGATTCCTCTTGGTTTTCTTCCATAAGAATTCTCCTAATGAATCTTTAATCTTACCTTTAATCTTACCCCAATCAGTAATATTTTTCCTGCTACATTCATCTAAAGCATCTTGAACAACCATTCTACAATCATCCATTAATGTTTCTGATTCTCTTACATATACAAAACCTCTTGATACTATATCTGGTCCTGCTAATACTTGATTACTATGTCTTTCAAGAGTCACTACCACTATCATTAATCCATTTTGTGATAACTGTTGTCTATCTCTTAATACAATATTCCCAACATCTCCAACACCAAGTCCATCAACAAATATTCCACCTGATGGTACTTTCCCTACTACCGAAGCTTTCTCTGGTGATAATTCTAAAACATCTCCTGTAGATAAAATCTTAACATTCTTTTTATCAACACCCATATCCACTGCTAATTCTGCATGTCTCTTTAAGTGTCTGTATTCTCCATGAACCGGTATTGCAAACTTAGGTCTTGTAAGTGCATATATAAGCTTTAATTCCTCTTGACATGCATGTCCTGATACGTGAGTATCTTGAAATACAACCTTCGCACCCTTCATCTCAAGTTCATTTATAACTTTAAATATTGCTTTCTCATTTCCCGGAATAGGACTCGAACTGAATATTACAGTATCACCTGGTTTAATAATTACTTTTCTATGAATAGAAGCTGCCATTCTTGATAAGGCTGCCATGTTTTCGCCTTGACTTCCAGTAGTAATAAGCACCAATTGCTCATCGGTATAATTCTTCATATTTTCTATATCAATAAGAGTATTATCAGGAATACTTATATACCCTAATTCTTGAGCAGTATGAATTATGTTAACCATACTTCTGCCCTCAACCACCACTTTTCTACCATACTTATATGCTGAATTAATAATCTGCTGTACTCTATCTACATTCGATGCAAATGTAGCAATTATAAGTCTATGTTCTCTATTATCTGCAAATAAATTATCAAATGTTTTTCCTACAGTTCTCTCAGACATAGTATATCCTGGTCTTTCAACATTAGTACTATCTGCCATTAATGCTAATACACCTTTTTTACCTAATTCTGCAAATCTAGGTAAATCCATTACCTGACCAAATACAGGAGTATAATCAACTTTAAAGTCACCTGTATGAACTATAATTCCTGCCTTAGTATATATTGCTAATCCTGCCGAATCTGCAATTGAATGATTAGTTCTTATAAATTCAATTCTAAAGCATCCTAAATTAATTATTTGGCCGTGCTTTACAACCTTTCTTTTTACCACTTTCATAAGGCTGTGCTCTCTTAACTTATTCTCAATTATACCCATTGTTAACTTTGTGGCATATATAGGCATATTAAGCTCTTTTTCTACATAAGGTATAGCACCAATATGATCCTCATGAGCATGGGTTATTACTAATCCCTTTACCTTACTAGCATTTTCTTTTAGGTAAGTTACATCTGGTATTACCAAATCTATACCTAACATATCGTCTTCAGGAAAAGATAATCCACAGTCTATTACTATAATACTATCTTCATATTCGATAGCAGTAATATTCATTCCTATCTGTTCTAATCCTCCTAATGGAATTATCTTAACAGACGTATTTTCAATTGTTTTCAAAATTATACCTCCAAATCAACATCTTCTAATAATTCAGAGAATATTTTAAATATACTAGATAACTCTTTATCATCTTCGACTATTTCATATATAACAGTATCATCTGACTCAATCTTTGTTTCTTTTAATATTAAACATTCTCCGTCCTCGTCTTCTTCACTATCAGTAACGAGTATATAATTAGTACCTGCAAGCATAGTCTGCTCTAGTACATAAAAATCCACTTCATCTCCATCTTCTGTTTCAAAAGTAATAACTTTTGTTTCTTCCATCTATATTCTTCCTTTCACATTTGCTAATACTATTTAGAATTAGCGTCCAAATAACTCTGTAAGATAATAGCTGCCGCCATCTTATCTATGTATTCTTTTCTATTTTCTCTTCTTACACCAGTATCTATTAATATTCTCTCTGATTCTTTGGTTGTCAACCGTTCATCCCAAAGCACAACCAAAAGACCTGTACGCCTCTCTAAGTTTTCCTTAAACTCTTCTGTAGCCACAGCTCTTTCTCCGATGGTATTATTCATATTCTTAGGATACCCTAAAATTATCTTATCTATATTGTTCTCTTCAATAAGTTGTTCTATACGTGCTAAGGTTTGTCTTAGCTTGTTCTCTGATTTTCTAGTTATGGTCTCAATTGGTTGAGCAGTAATTAGTAATTCATCACTAATAGCAATGCCCACTGTCTTAGTTCCATAGTCTAGTCCCATAATTTTCATATTGTTCCTCTACTTTAATTTTGTATTAATATAATGCTCTAGTAGTACTTCAATAATCTCATCACGTTCAGCCTTCATAATTAAACTTCTTGCTCCCTTATGACTTGTTATATAAGTTGGATCTCCACTCATAACATATCCAACTATTTGGCTAACAGGATTATATCCTTTCTCCACAAGCGCCTCATATACTTGTGCAAGTACATCCTCAACTTCTATTACATTATCTTTCACTACTTTTACATATTGTGTATTATCTAATCCCATTTTATCACGTCCTTAAATTATATATTTATATAGTAATATAAAACATCAAAAATATCAACTACCGTATTATTTTAATCTAGCAACTGAATAATTTCTTCCAAACACATTTATTTCTTTAATATATTCCATATTCTGAAAATAGCTAAGTGATTTATAAAAATCCTTATGTTCTTCTAAAGTATCTAAATCAATAGTCATTATAGGCCCCTCGTCATCTTCAACTTCGACATATTCATTATGTATTTCATTACTAATATTAACATTTGATGGCACGTCAAAACCACCTAATGTATATACCTGATTTTCAACCATAGAATTATCATAAAAAGCTTCAACGCTTAATAGTAAATATATTGGTTTATCATTATCTATTTTTTCCATTTCTTCTTTACATTCAAATATATCTCTAGTAGTAACAGTAAATACTTGATCACAATTCATTAACTCTGGAACAATGCATGTAATTAACCATTGTTCATTATTAGCTATAATAACATTAGAATCACCTAACATTTCAGTAATACTTCCCAACGATTCCTGACCTTCAAAATAATAATTACTTTCGTGACATGTATAATTAATAATCAAAACTCCGCATATCACAATAAATTGAATTACTCTTTCTATATTTTTTTTGTTTTTAAATATTTTACATATAAATACCACTATTCCCATTACAACAATAGCTATCATAGGGTAGATTAACATCATATATCTATCAGTATTACTCTTCATATAAGGTAAAGATATTGTTTGTGCTGTTATTATAATCATACCAAAAGCAACAATAAAGCTTGTAAATATCATATAATTAATTTCTTTAATTTTTTTAGGAAGCAACTTGATTTTTTGCGGAAGTAACTTAATACATATTACAAATTTATCCTTTAAAGATAAAAACCACGGTTCTTTTCTAAATACAAACATTAATGGTACTACTATAATAAATACCATTATTAAAAAAGATAAAATATATGCTCCTGGAGCTCTTAAAAACATAGGAAATTCTATTCCTGTTACATCTTCAATTGCATATACTAGGCACATTCTTAATTGTAACCATAATGGATACTTTAATACAAACCCTCTTCTTCCTATAATATGATATAAAGTAGCAGGGAATATCCAATATGTAGCAAGTATTGATGATATCATACTAAATGCATATACAAACATATTAACAATTTGCTTTTTAAACAAATAGTAAAAACAAAACATTGCTGATAACAATCCTGCATAAGCCATAAAATAATGATGAGTTAAACTCCCCATAATTGTTAATATAACAATAGGTAACATATTTTTTAAATAGGTTGGATTATCTTTCTTACTGTATAATTTACAATGTAAATATAATAAAATTATTGCCTCTGCTGTTTCCATTGCATACATTCGTATAAATATAAAATTATCCAAAGCACCTATGCAGAACCCCCAAAACAAGCAGGTTAACAAACTTATATATCTAGACTTAAATATTTCCTTGCCTGTCTTATATAAAAATATCTGTGCTATTATAAACGATATTAAATTTATAGAAAAACCAAACCATAAGGAAAATTGTCCTAGAAAAAGTGAACATATCGTATGCAATACAGCATAATATAGGGGTGGGTGCAAGTCAGCTGATTGATTATACCATACCGAATCGTAGGAAAATCTATTTTCCTCATTAACAGTCAAATAATCTTTATACACTTCTCCTGATTCCCATATTCCATAATGAGTATAATAATTCTCATCTGCTGTTTGAAATATATATGGTTCATAATAACTATTTGCTAATCCATAGCTCCATATTTCATCAGAATGTAGACCTTGTTTTACAACAGTAAAATTAAATATAATAAAAATTAATTGAAGAGTTATAATAATAGCAAGTACTATGCGACTTCTCTTTTCTGTTCCTACTAATATATCTTTAATTTTTGCAATACCATTATTAATCTTATCAAATTTTACCTTCATAGTTATCCCCTTTTTCCATTATTAACTATTCTATCAAACATATAATTTATAGTCAAACAATTAGTTCTTAATATTCTACTTCTATTATGTCACCAACCAACACATTTTCAATATTTTTAGTTACTTTTATATATCTCATAGAATGTCCTGTGTACATTGTAATTCCGTCCTTTTCTATCTTTTCTTCAATAAGAACACTTAAAGATTCACCTACAAAACTATCTTCAAATTGCTTTTTATTTTTATCAGCTAATTCAAGTAATTTATCACTTCTCATATTTTTAATATTTTCTGGAACTTGATTAGGCATTTTTTCTGCCATTGTTCCTTTTCTTACAGAATATTTGAATATATGCATTTCATATAAATTAAGCTTAACTAAAGATTTATATGTGGTATCGAATTCTTCTTCTGTTTCTCCCGGAAAACCTACTATAATATCTGTTGTAATAGCTGGTCTATCATAGTATTTTCTTAACAAATCACAACTTACCATATATTCTTCTATTGTATATTTCCTATTCATTCGCTTTAATGTATCATTACATCCACTTTGTAATGATAAATGAAAATGAGGACATATTTTTTCATTATTACATATAGATGATACAAATTTTTCTGTTATTATTCTAGGCTCAAGAGATCCTAATCTAATTCTCTTAACTCCATCTATATCACTAATAACGTTTATTAAATATAACAAATCTATATTTTTATTTTCAAAATCTACACCATAAGAAGATATATGTATACCTGTAAATACTATCTCTTTGATGCCATTAGCAGTTAACGATTCTATCTCCTCTATAATATCCTCTACACTTCTGCTTCTTACTCTTCCTCGTACATATGGTATTATACAGTAAGAACAAAACTGATTACATCCATCTTGTATTTTTACATAAGCCCTTGTATGATCCATGATTTTAGTTAAATGAAAACTCTCATATTCTTGTTTCTCATTTATATCTACATAATTGCCATAAATATTGTTATCTATAATATATTGTTTTAATATTTCTACAATCTCTTTCTTTTTATTATTTCCAATAACCATATCAATTGAATCGTCTAATTCAAGTTCTTCTTTCGCTGCATTAACATAACATCCCGCAACAATAATAATGGATTCTGGATTCTTTCTCTTCATTCTATGAATCATCTGTCTAGACTTCTTTTCTGCCATATTAGTAACAGAGCATGTATTTATAATATATACATCTGCCTTGTTTTCTGAATCTATAATTTCATATCCATCTTTTTCTAATAATTCTGCCATGCCATCTGATTCATATTTATTTACTTTGCATCCCAATGTAACAATTGCTGCTGTTTTTTTAATTGATTTTTTATCCATAATTTAAAATTCTCCAATATTTCAATACAATTCCATTGATTTTTTTGCCTATTTAAACATTTTAACCAAAACTTTTTTAGATAGTTTGTATATTGACTTTTTCTACCATTGCATATACTATAAGGGTAACTAATACAATTAAGGAGGATATATTTTTATGAAAACAGTAAAGATTTCATTAAATTCAATTGATAAGGTAAAGAGTTTTGTTAACGATATCAGCAAATTTGATGCTGAATTTGATTTAGTATCT
>JAVBSN010000075.1:0-6927 GCA_031547045.1 Lachnospiraceae bacterium | reverse complement strand
GCTAATAAAATAGAGCTTGCTTATAACTCTAATAGAAAACCTTATTTTGAGAATGATTCTACAAATAAATTATATTGAAGATATCAATATGTTGATAATAAAATTGACGATAAAACAAATGAGCAAATAGCTTATAAAAATGTTATTGTTCAATTCTGTACACAAGAACCTTTATTAGATGAATTAATTGAGATTCACTTAGTAGGAGAAGGAACAGGTTATTACTTTACAAATGGTAAGTGTATACCTATAACTTGGAAAAAAGCTACTGAAGAGGATGTATGTAAATATTATTATGAGAATGGTGAACAATTAGAAATGAATCCAGGTAAGACATGGATTAGTATATTCTCAGATAGTCATACACAAGATGTTACATTTGAATAATAGGATAATTATATGAAGAATATTGATGGCAATAATTTATTAAATGAAGCAAAGATAGCGTCACAAAATGCATATGCACCATATTCTAAGTTTAATGTGGGAGCTGCATTATTAACTAAAGATGGTAAGATATATACTGGATGCAATGTAGAGAACAGTTCTTATGGTGCGACGATATGTGCTGAAAGAGTAGCAATACTTAAAGCTGTATCAGAAGGTGAACGAGATTTTGTTGCGATAGCTATTTGTTGTAGTGAAGACAGACCTGCTTATCCATGTGGTATGTGTTTACAAGTTATGAATGAATTTATGCCAAGTGGTATTGTATATTTATGTGATAGCAAGGGAATCTATGAATATGGATTAAGAGAATTATTACCTTGTGGATTTGATATGTAATTAAATATTATGTTTAAGGAACGTCTTAGAATAATAAAGATATTATTCTAAGGCGTTTTATTATTATATAGCTAATGTTGAAAAATGTAGTATATTATGGTAATATGACAAGCATATTAAGGATGTATTTGGTAAATGGGAGGATTAATATGAAAACACAATCGCAAAAAATCATGTTATTTATATTAACTATGTCAGTGTATGGCATTGCTACACTTTTTTCTGAATTAGTGCCAAAATTCTACATAGGAATAGTTGAATTTTCAATTGAATACTTATTGTTTATACCATTAACACTAGCAATGTTATTTGAACCATTGCCAGTGGCTCTTGGAGCAGCTACAGGAGAATTAATTTTCAGTGAAATAATGTTGGGAAAATTTGGTGGAATTGGTGAGTTTGAAAAGTTTATTACTGTTACTATAGGTGTTTACATAGCTGGTAGAATGGTTAAGAATCCTAAAAACAAGAAAATGATTGGTATTGCAGTATTTACTGGAGTATTTATACAACTTTTATTAGATTATATAATTGATGTAATTATGGTGAATCTAGCATTAGATGATTTTGACCTTATTGCAGGTCTGCCAGAAAGTGTTGTCTTTTGTAAAGGTTTTGAGTTGATTAATGATTTAGCTTTTTCAGGAGTAGTATTCTGTTTGCTTCCAACATTATATTTTGTTCCTAAGTTATATGGAAAAATAGAGCCATTGATGGGAATAAAGCCTCGTGATGAATATACTGTTTTTGGAAATGAAAAAGTATTCTCAGTTAAAGTTATTGTAGGATGTATAGTAGGGGTTATATTAGCAATTGGTGTTAAGTTAATTCAATTGAAAGGTTATGAACTAATTAATCTTGAAGCTGATTGGTCAGAAAATGTATTGTCATATAGTGTGGCTTTTGCTACAGCTATAGTTATATTTATTATAGTAATGCTTTTATTAAAGAAGAAATCGTTGAATACAAAGGAAGCTAACCAATGATTATAGATATACAAGATATTACATTTACTTATCCAGGAGCAAAAAGACCAAGTTTAGCTAATGTATCACTAAAAATAGAAAAAGGTGATTTTCATGCTATCTGTGGTGATAATGGAAGTGGTAAATCAACACTTTGTAAAGTTATAAATGGATTAATTCCTCATTATATGGATGGAAATTTAAATGGCATAGCTATAATATGTAATAGAGATATTAGTAAATTAAGTTTAGATAATATAGGAGAAAATATAGGATTTGTATATCAAGACTTTGAAAATCAAATAATTTGTCCCACGGTAATTGAAGATGCATCTTTTTCCTGCTTAAATTATGCAATGGAAGATTATATGGAATTAGGTAAAAAAGCTTTATATGAAGTAGGGTTATTACATAAAGAAAAAGAAAATGTTTGGCAACTTTCTGGTGGAGAGAGACATTTACTTGCAATAGCAGGTGCTGTATCTATGTCACCAGAAATAATTATCTTAGATGAGCCAGTTTCTCAACTTGACCCACATAATGGAAAACAAATATATGAAATACTAAAAAAACTTAATAAGCAAGGTAAGACCATTATAGTTGTTGAACATAGTGAGGAATTAATTATAGAATACTGCAATAATATAACATTAATGGATAGAGGTCATATAGTACTTACTGATTCTGTTGAAAAGGGATTAGAGACTGGTGAAGCTAAGTCTCTTTTTGCAGATAATACAACGATTAATCTTAATAGAGAATTAAGTAAAGTAAATATATTTAGTGATATACATATGAAATTATCAAACATATACTATTCGGTTAACAAGATAGACGGAAGAAGAGAAAACATAATTAAAGATTTTTCTTTAGATATTCATAAAGGTGAAAAGATTGCACTAATAGGAGATAACGGAGCAGGCAAGTCTACAATATTAAAATTAATAGCAGGCATTATAAAGCCTTCTATGGGAGATATTATATATGAAAATGAATCTATAATAAATAAGTCACTTGAATCAATTTCTAAATATGTTTCATTAGTATTTCAAAATGCTGATGATATGTTTATAACTGATTGTATACTTGATGATATAAATTACGGTATAAATGATAATAAAGATGACTTTACTAACAATATTTTAAATATGTTTAGATTAGAAGATTTAGCTAGTACTCATGGGAAACTATTATCAGGAGGAGAATCTAGACGAGCAGCTCTTGCAATAGGACTTGCTTCACAACCTAAAATGTTATTACTTGATGAACCTACATCTAGTCTGGATACATCAACAAGAGGAGACATTATTAAAACAATAGAGTTAATGAGTAATACTATTGAAACAACAATTATTGCAACACATGATATTAAACTTGTACATCAGTGGGCAAACAGAGTAATTGTGTTGTCTGATGGAAAAATAGTAGAGGATTATACTACATGTTAAAAAAGTATTTTAATAAATTTAAAGAAAAAGTATCTATTGAATATTTACGAAATCAAATAATTAAAAATTCATATGGTAATAAAAATACTATAATAGCTGGATTGGACCCTAGAGTAATAATAATTTGGTATTTGTTTTTTTCTATGCTTCCTTGGTTTACACAAAATATAGTAATACTATTTGTTTTGTTTATATTTATGGTTATTCTAACTATTATTGTAAGGGTAGCACCACTTGTCTTGTTTTTCTTTTGTTTAGGAGTGCTTTCAGAGTCAGGATATTTATTTATTGTATCATTGTTTTTTGGAGGTAATTTAGAAAGTGTAATACCTATTCTAATACTTACTCTTAAAATAACAACTGTATCACTTGCTTCACTTGTAGCTTTTTCAAGCATTTCACCAGATAGTTTAGCATTAGGTTTTTTATGGTTGGGTTTTCCCAGTCAATTTGTATTTGCAATTTCATATAGCTATAGAATATTACCTATTTTATTAGATGAATTTAATAATATTTTATTGATTCAAAGGATGAGGGGTGAATCACCTGAATACAATACATTTTTAGGAAAGATTAGATATATTATATATAGATTAAAATGTATTATACTAGCATTTTACCCATTTATGCTTAATATGGCAAAGCGTTCAAGAACAACTATAGAAGTGTTAGTGCTTAGAGGATATATGCATTCTCTTACTAATCCTAAAGTGAAGAAAATAAAACTAGCATCTCTACATATATCAATAGATGATTGGTTATTTGTAATGGTATCAGTGTTAGTAGTATTAATAGGTTGTATGGTGTCAATATTTATAAATAGTAATTTTAGTATTATTTAAATTATAATACTGAAATGGAAAACATCACATAGTACAATTAATTTAATAAATGATTAGGGGTAATAATTATGTACAAAATATTAATTATAGAAGATGATATGACAATGGCAGATATAATGAAGAAGCAGATTGAAGCATGGGGAAATGAAGTTAATTATGTTAGAGATTTTCAAGATGTTCTACAGAACTTTACAGAATATGATCCACATCTTGTGCTTATTGATATTATGTTGCCTTTTTATAATGGTTATCATTGGTGTAAAGAGATTAGGCAAATTTCAAATGTCCCAATAATATTTATATCATCAGCATCTGATAATATGAATATAGTAATGGCAATGAATATGGGGGGAGATGATTTTATCGTAAAGCCTTTTGACATAAATGTGTTAATTGCCAAGCTACAAGCTATACTTAGACGTACATATGATATAAGTGGTAAAGTGCCTATATTAGAGCATAACGGTGCCATATTGAATCTTAATGATATGATGGTTATATATAATGATGATAAGATAGAATTAACTAAAAATGAATTCCGTATTATACAGACTCTTATGGAAAATAAGGATAAGGTTGTAAGTCGTGACACGTTAATGACTAGATTGTGGGAGAATGATTGCTACATTGAGGAAAATACATTAACAGTTAATGTAACTAGACTAAGAAAGAAATTAGATTCCATAGGGCTTGTAGATTTTATTAAAACTAAAACTGGTTTAGGTTACATTGTTGAATAATAGATAAAGGATTGTTTATGAAGAAAATAAATATATTTAAAACGTTAATTAAATATATATGGGAAAATATTATAATAGTATTTTTGTTTGCTGCATTTTCAATTATATTTGCAGTGATATTTTCATTATATAATCTTGAAGTAGAAGCGGTTATTTATTCAGTGGAAATATGTAGCGTAGTTGGTTTAATTGTATTTATTATATGTTTTCTAAAATATTATTTTAAACATAAGAAATTAATAGATATTCATAACAATATTTTATTAATAGATGATGCCATGTCTGATACTAATGGTTTGTTAGAAGAGGATTATCAAGATATAATTAAGGTACTTAGAGATATTAATACTGAGGATTATACAAAATATCAGTCAAAACAAACAGAAAGTATTGAATATTATACAACATGGGCACATCAGATAAAGACACCAATTGCTGTAATGCAAATGATTTTGCAAAGTGAAGATACACTAGAGCATAAGGAGTTGTTATTTGAATTATTTAGAATAGAACAATATGTAGAAATGGTATTATCATATTTAAGACTTGATAGTACAGCATCTGATTTTCTATTTAAAGAGTATAAATTAGATAATATAATTAAAAGTTGTATAAGAAAATATGCATCTCAGTTTATTAGAAAGAGAATAAAGTTAGAATATGAAGGTACTGAATCAATTGTATTAACAGACGAAAAATGGATTTCTTTTATTATTGAACAACTGCTATCTAATTGTATTAAGTATACTGATAAAGGAATAGTTACAATTAAAGTTGATAATAATATTGTTTCAATATCAGATACTGGTATCGGTATTGCTAGTGAGGATTTACCAAGAATATTTGAAAAAGGATTTACTGGATATAATGGCAGAGCAAATAAGAAGTCTACAGGATTAGGGTTATATTTATGCAAGAAAGTGGCTGATAAGCTATCACATAAAATATATGCTGAGTCACAAGTAGGAGTTGGAACAACTGTTTTCATTGATATTAATGTGATAGATTTTGAAATTGAATAGCACCTTACAAAAATGTAAGATTAGATAGCCGAAATGTCACTCTTATCGATGTGAGATATTCGGCTGTTATACTATACTAATGTCATAACTTAAACAGGAGGTAATGACAATATGTCAATATTAGAAGTAAAAAATTTAAAAAAAATATATTCAACACGATTAGGTGGAAATAAGGTGCAAGCGCTTTCTGATGTTTCATTTTCTGTTGAAAAAGGAGAATATGTTGCAATAATGGGAGAGTCTGGTTCTGGAAAGACGACATTGCTTAATATATTAGCAGCACTTGATAAACCAACTAATGGAGAGATTTTTCTTGATGATAAAAAATTAGCTTCAATTAAGGAGAAAGAAATATCTTCCTTTAGAAGAGACAATCTTGGATTTATTTTTCAAGATTTTAATCTATTAGATACATTTACATTAGAAGATAATATATATCTTCCTTTAGTATTAGCAGGAAAGAAATATGAAGAAATGTCAAAAACTCTTGAACCTATTGCTAAGAAATTAGGAATATCTGAATTATTAAATAAATATCCATATGAGGTATCAGGTGGGCAAAAACAACGTGCAGCAGTAGCTAGAGCATTAATAACTAATCCCAAATTAGTATTAGCAGATGAACCGACTGGAGCATTAGATTCACATGCTGCAGATAGTTTGTTAAATTTACTAAGCGATATTAATAATGTGGGTCAAACAATACTTATGGTAACTCACTCTGTAAAAGCAGCAAGCCATGCAGGAAGAGTGTTATTTATAAAAGATGGAGAAGTTTTTCACCAAATATATAAAGGCAATAGTTCTAATGAAGATATGTATCAAAAAATATCAGATACATTAAAATTAATTGCAACAGGTGGTGGACAATATGAATAGAAATCTATATCCTAAACTAGCATTAGAAAATATAAAAAAGAATGGAAAGACATATTTCCCGTATATAATAACTTGTATTATTACTATTGCAATGTTTTATATAATGAAATCTCTATCGCTGAATGAAGGTATAAGCCAGAGCATGGGGTCTGATTCGGTATATGCAACGCTTAATTTTGGAAGCTATATAGTTATAATCTTTTCTGGAGTCTGTCTAATATATACAAACAGCTTTTTGATGAACC
>JAVBSN010000070.1:0-7142 GCA_031547045.1 Lachnospiraceae bacterium | reverse complement strand
AATATCTTCCTTTTGTTGAAATCTTCATAAATAACCGCCTCCTACTAATTTTATCTTATTCATATTATTGTAATATGAATTGTGTGGATTGTCAACTTAAGGCCACTTCCTTCTCTATTCTTTCCTCTATTAATTGAGATATTATATTATACAAATTATCAACATCAACAGGTTTGGATACCTGTACGTTCATTCCACTACTTAATGCTTTCTTCTCTATCTCTGATGATGTATTAGCTATAAGTCCAATAATAGGAACTAATTTGGCATCATCTTTTCCTGAAATACGTATACATTTAGTCGCATCTAATCCATCCATTATAGGCATATGTGCATCTAGAAATATTGTATCATAGTAATCCTTGGGTTTTGAAATAAAATTAATTACTGCTTTCTTACCATTCTTCACTCTATCTACCTTAAATCCTACTACTTCTAATAATGCTATCATAGTATCAGCATTCATATCTTCATCCTCTGCGACTAAGGCCCTTTTACCACTAAAATCATTTATCTTTTTTGCTTCAACAGTTACTTTTGATATAGCCTTTATATAGGTTTTTGTACTAGGTCTTTTAAGCGGAACTGTAAAATAAATATCAGTCTCGCAACCCTCTCTACTATCAATTCCAATATGTCCTCCCATTAGACTTACTATTTTATTATTAATAACCATTTGGAATTCCATATCACCTAATTGTTTTACGGTATCAACATTTGCCATTTCAAATGCTTTAAAAATCTGTTCTTGAGTCTTTCTAGACATATGTTTTCCAGAATTTTTAACAGAGAATCTTAGAAATACATTATCCTTATCCCAAGCCACTTGTTCCACCTTTAATTTTATCTTGTCTCCAGCAGATACCTTATTCAGTGCATTAGCAATAAAACTTACAAGAACCTGATTAAGCCTGTATTTGTCGCCAATATATATATTTTCTATGTAACGTTTTTCAATTTCAAAGCTGACTACTTTCTCATCAGCCTTAGGACGCATAAGAATATCTATATCTGATATCATTTTATCTATATCAAATTCATCTAAACTTAATTCAAATTCTCCAGAATCAAATCTAGACATATCTAACATATCGTCTAATAATCTAATTAAATGATCTGAGGCTGTTTCAATATTAGACAAACATTCTAAAGCCTTTTCCCTGTCGTCAATAACTTTCTTTGCTATGCTTGTCATACCCATAATATTATTCATAGGTGTTCTTATGTCATGAGAAAGTGTTGATAGAAATGTTCCCTTTGTTTCACTTATTGATCTTGAAGCAACAATTGCGGTATTCATTTCTTTATCCTTTGTTATTTGCTTTTGCTTTTCTTCATTAATATCTTCAATACACACAAAATATGAACTATCCTTATCAAATCCACCTTCTACCATTACTATTCTAAGACCATACCAATGTTCTTTACCATCACTAGTTAGAAAAGCAAATTCTTTAATTATTTCTCTTCGTCCCTTTTTGAATGCATTTCTAAGCGTTTCTATATCAAACATTGTATAGAATGCATCTTTGTGTTCCTCTACTATTTTCCCTTCAAATAAATCAATAATATCCGTTGTAAATATTCCTTCACCATTTACTATATTTTCGTCCTTAGATATATCTATATAAGTGTCTTCTAATCCATTAATCTCTAATACCTTTGAATATTGATTTTTTAATGCTTGAGCCATCCTTCTATAAATTTTCTCACGCCCTGTTATATCTACCTCATCTACATTATATATTGCTTCTATTTCTCGTCTAATATTTTCACTTATAAGTTTAGTAATAATATGCATATTATATACATCTATTAGCTCTGGAGCCATCTCTTTATCGCACCAAAAATACACCATATATCCAATGGTTTTTCCCACATCCTTCAAAGCACATTCTAATACGGCACTAATATTATGCTTACTATATAATTTTTGTTCTTCTTCTGTCATAGATGTAAAGTCATCTCTATAAAACACATCTTTCTCATAGAAATGATCATGTATTTCACACATACTAATATATTCTAATGCATCAGGAGTTTTAATTTTACTGTCTGTATTAATCCACTCATAATTAACACTTACACTTTCTCCCTTAAGTTCAGCAATACCTATATAATCTGGCATATATGCATCACCTAGATAATCTAAGGTTTTTTCAATTCCCTTTGAAATACTTGAACTCTGAAACAACATATCTATAACAGCCACATTTAGTGTACTCATAGGTTTTCAACCTCCTCTAGCCAAATAGTTGCCATTGCATCTGAAGGCATTCTAAGATCTCCTCTTGGTGATAATGCTACCGAACCAACTTTAGGTCCATCTGGAACACATGAACGCTTAAACTGTTGGGCAAAAAATCTTCTATAAAATGTATATAACCATTTCTTTATTGTTGCTTTATCGTAAGTTCCATAAAAGCACTCAGTTGCTAATCTATATATTTTACTTGGTGTAAATCCAAACCTTAACATATAATATAAATAAAAATCATGTAGTTCATATGGTCCTACAATATCTTCTGTCTTTTGTGCTATAGTTCCATCTGAACTTGGCGGTAATAATTCAGGACTAACTGGTGTATCTAATACATCAACCAATACTTCTTTCGTTACCGCATCTGTATTTTCCGCATAATATTTTACCAAGTATCTGACTAAAGTTTTTGGTACTGAACAATTCACTGCATACATAGACATATGGTCTCCATTATAAGTAGCCCAACCTAATGCTAACTCTGACATATCGCCTGTTCCAATAACCATTCCATTTACTTTATTAGCTATATCCATTAATATTTGTGTGCGTTCTCTTGCTTGAGCATTTTCATAGGTAACATCATGTATTTCCTTATCATGTTCAATATCTGCAAAATGCTGTTCAACAGCAGGTACTATACTTATCTCTTTAATTGTTGTACCTAATGCTGCTGCTAATTTTAATGCATTGTTATAAGTTCTATCAGTTGTTCCATATCCAGGCATAGTTATACTCATAATTCCATCATGAGAAAGTTCTAACATATCAAATGCTTTTACTGTTACTAATAGAGCTAATGTAGAATCTAATCCACCTGATAATCCAATCACTGCGTTATTACAATTAGTATGCTCTAATCTTTTCTTCAATCCCATTGCTTGTATCATTATTATCTCTTCACATCTACTATTACGTTCTATCTCATTAGATGGTATAAATGGGAATCTTGCTATATGCCTTGATAATTGAACCTCTACTTCATCAAGTTCAAAATATACATCTACATACTCATTATTATCTTCTGGTAAATATGTTGTCATCTTCCTTCTATCTGACACTAATCTTTCTACATCTATTTCACTATAAATAGTAGCATTTTCAAATCTGCCACCTTCACTTAATATACTTCCATTCTCTACAATAAGATTATGTCCACCATATACAACATCTGTTGTAGATTCTCCATCGCCTGCATTTGTATAAATATATCCGCAAACTAATCTTGCTGAGTGACTACTAATTAACATTCTCCTATAGTTATCTTTAGTTGTTAATTCATCACTTGCAGAGGTATTACATATTACTGTAGCTCCTGCTAATGCATGATTTACTGATGGTGGGTTAGGCGCCCACACATCTTCACATATCTCACCTGCAACTACTAATTCAGGCATATTTTTGCAACGGAATAATATATTTGTTCCAAAAGGAACTTGTTCTTCACCAAAATCAATATATCTAACCTTACTACTTCCTGTAGCAAAATGCCTTGCCTCATAAAACTCAGCATAATTAGGCAAATGTGTCTTAGGTACAATTCCCAACACTTTGCCTCTACATATAAATACTGCAACATTATATAATTTATAATCAACCATTAAAGGCATTCCAACAACAACTAATACATCCATTGTAATTGTCTTATATACTAAATGTAATATTCTTTCCTTGGCAACCTTTAACATACTTTCTTGCATAAATAAATCACTACAACTATAACCTGTTATAGCAAGTTCAGGAAAAACAACTATTCCTGCGCCATTATCATAAGCCTGACAAAGCGCCTCGTATATTTCTTCATAATTATAATTACAATCTGCAACTTTAACCTTAGGTGTAACCGCCGCAACCTTTATAAAACCATCTCTCATATAAGTAACCTCTTTGCATATTTTCATATTAATAAACAGTGTATAGTATAATAAAAGTATACCATATTCACTAAACTCGAAAACACCTCGTTAAGTGTCTAGGTATGCATTCTTACTAAGTTCGAAAACACCTCACTAAGTAATAAAAGTATACCACTATTTTAAATAGTAGTATACCTTTAGTTGGCTTATTATATTACTTATTATCTATAACATCACTCATATTATACAGTCTAGGTGACTTGCCTTTTAAGAACTTTGCCGCCTCTACAGAACCCTTTGCAAATACTGCTTTTGAATAAGCTGTATGACGAATCTCGATTACTTCGTCTGTACCTGCATAGATAACGTCATGTATCCCAACAATAGTTCCTCCTCTAACTGCTGATATACCTATTTCTTTCTCAGGTCTTTTCTCTCTCTTAGTACTTCTATCATAAGTATATTCATACACATTGTCTGCTGCCTCATTAATAGCATCTGCTAAAGCAAGTGCTGTTCCTGATGGTGCATCTACCTTTTGATTATGATGTTGTTCTACTATTTCAATGTCATAGCCTGCTGGTGCAAATACTTTAGTAGCATCTTTAAGTAATTTAATTAGGGTATTAATTCCAAGTGACATATTTGCTGATTTTAAAATTGCAACGTCCTTGCCATATAATTCAATCTTAGCTAATTGCTCCTCACTTAATCCTGTTGTACATAATACAACCGGAATATTACGATATTTAGCATAGTCTAATAATTTATCTACCGCTACTGCTGCTGCAAAATCAATTATTACATCTGCTTCAACATCACATTTTTCTATATCAGTAAATACAGGATATTCATTATCTCTGTTATCTACTACATCTATTCCTGCAACAATAGTTGAGCCTTCATCATTTTTAACAATGCCTGAAATTACTTGACCCATATTACCATTGCATCCGTGCATTATAATATTAACCATTATTTTTTCTCCATCTCTATATAGACTCTATGTTAGTTATATATCTTAATAATTATTTTATTCTGTAACACTTACATTTAAGTCTTTCATAGCCTTAACTAATTTTCCTACGTTAGCTTCTTCCATTTCAGTAAGTGGCATTCTTAACATACCACCACAAAGACCCATTAATTCAACAGCTTTCTTAACTGGAATTGGATTAACTTCGCAGAATAATGCATCACATAACTCAATTATACTAAGTTGAAGTTCTGTAGATTTTGTAACATCTCCTGCTAAGTAACTAGCAACCATATCATGCATTATCTGAGGTACTACATGAGCTGATACGGAAATAACTCCTTTTCCACCAAGTGATAGAAGCGGTACTACTTGATCGTCGTTACCCGAATATATATCAATACAACCGTTTGCTAATTGTGCTAACTTAGCAACTTGAGAGATATTTCCTGATGCTTCTTTAATAGCTATAATATTATCTACTGTCTTCGCTAATGTAACTGCTGTCTCTGGTGTAATGTTACAACCTGTTCTACTTGGTACATTATATAAAATAATTGGTACGCTAACTGCATTGGCAATTGCTGTAAAATGAGCTATAAGTCCCTTTTGAGTAGCTTTGTTATAATAAGGAGTTACTACTAATAATCCATCAACTCCATAGTTTTCTGATTCTTTTGATAAATAAATAGCTGTTTCAGTACAGTTAGAACCTGTTCCTGCAATAACCGGAACTCTTTTATTAACATACTCTACGCAATATTTAACACACTCTAAATGCTCCTCATGAGATAGTGTTGAAGCTTCTCCTGTTGTTCCACATACTACTATAGCATCTGTTCCGTTGTTAATTTGATAATCAATTAATTCTCCAAATTTCTTAAAATCTACCTTATTATCTGTTGTAAATGGTGTTACGATTGCAACTGCTGAACCTGTAAATAATGACATACTATGTCCTCCCTTAATAATATATTTATTTAACATAATTTTATGGTATTTCCTAAAATAACAAAAGACCAACAATGAAGTGTTGGTCTCATAAGAATTCTATGTTATAAAAAATTCTAAGTAGCACTCCATCTTACGATGACAGTCACATAGTTATTTGCTATGTACCCAGCAGAATATATATAAGGAGATATTCGACTTCGGCGATATTCCCTTTCAAATGTGATCTTCTATACCTTACTATATCACACATTCTAATCTTGAATGTCGCGCCTCTACCATATTATTTAGTTAAATCTATTGAAATCATAACACTTTAAGATATAACTGTCAACTAGCTAACTGCTTATTCTAGTCTTTCCATTTTGCTAACAGATACCTCATAGGCTACTTTATTTACAACATTTTCATCATTTACTTTTTTCTGATACTCTCTGCTTTGGATTCTTCCCCAAACTGCTACATGTTCACCTACTTCTAATTTGCCAGCAAACCTAGCATTTCTTCCCCAGCATATGCAAGGAATATAGTCTGATTTTCCATAAGCTCTATTTACTGCTAATAATACATCCGCGATCTCTCTTCCAAGCGGTGTCATTCTGTATATTGGCGCTTTACAAATGTAACCATCAAGGAATATTTGATTAGGTCTATTATGTATATCTTCATCATCCACAAATTCTATTTCTCTTACAAATAATGATAATACTAATCTGTTTTTATTATCCTCATGCTTATTGTAAGAACGAAATTGTCCTCTCGCCTCAATTTTCAAACCTATGTGAGATTCTGATACATCTACTATTCTATCAGATATCATTAAAGGAATAACATCTGTAGTGTCTGATAATCTACTTACCAATACATCTATCATATAAAATCCTTCTCCGAAAATCTCGTGGCTAAATACATATTCTGAAATTATTTCTCCTGCCACTACTGCTTGATTGTTACTTAATGTTTTTTCTGTCATTATTTTTCTCCCTTTCTCGTATGAACATCAATATATTGTCTGTACTATATGATATTCCAAAATCAGGAAATATATAACCACCTTTTTTAGTCGTTTATGGACTTATATCGTATTACGTTGTCGCAT
>JAVBSN010000093.1:0-14444 GCA_031547045.1 Lachnospiraceae bacterium | reverse complement strand
GAGTGCCAAATATAATATCTACATAACGATAACTTTTCCTAATCTTCTCAACTACTAAATCCTCTTGCATCATACAGCCACATAAACCAATTAACATATCTGGATTCTTAGTCTTATACTTTTTAAGTTGACCTAATCTTCCATATACCTTTAAGTTAGCATTTTCTCTTATTGTACAAGTATTATATAATACAAAGTCGGAATTCTCAGAATCACCTTCAACATATCCTAGCTTAATTAAAATACCTTCAAGTTTCTCAGAATCACGAGCATTCATTTGACAACCAAATGTATCTATCTTATAAGTTAGAGGTCTACCTAATTCCTCACTCTTCCTTTTTACATACTCTCTTGCCTTTGCAATATAGTAATATTGTCTATCTGGTTCATAGCTTGGTGCTTCCCCGGTTATGTCTATTTTATCAAGTATTTCTTGTATATTTTCAATCATTTTATCTTATTCCTCTTTTCTAAAATTAACGGATTAATTATACAGTATAAACCACTTTTTTTCAATTGATTTCATTGTTTTTAAAAAGCATTAAAAATGTCCCACATAAGTGAGACATTTCTATAATACCAAAAGTAAAATTTAGCTATTTAAAGATTCAAGTATGTTTTTCACATCATCTGTACTTAATCCGGTTATTTCAACAATATCTTCTATTGAAGTATTCTTTCTTAGCATCTTTTTGGCTACTTCTTTTGCATATTCCTCTGCATATTCTTTTGCATAATCCCTTGCATAACTTTCAACAAGTTCACACATAACTGTTTCACCATCCTCTGTTTCTTTAAAATAATTTATAGCTTCACTTAATGCGGGATATTTTTCATTTTGAAAAACACCTCTATTTAAAAATAATTGCAATAATTCAGATTGTTCTGAATCATCTTTTATAATAGTATTAGCAAAAATGATAGCTTCTCCATCCATTACAGGTTGATATACATCATCTACACACTGACATCGCTGTATTATGGTAACTGCTTGATTATTATCTAATGCATCATATTCTGTAATGTATACAATAATTACATCTGGAATATCCTCAAAATTAGTTCCTTTAGGTGTTTTATTTGCCGTAATAACTGATGTGTGGAAACGTACTCTTTTTATATCATTATTGTTACTACCTTTTTGTACCTCTATATTACACAGTCTACCATTATTTAATTGGCATAAAGCATCTAATATTATTTCACGATGTAGGCTTGTAATTGTCTCTTGTGATATAACTTCTAATACTTCTAGATTATCTTCATCTAATAAGGTTCTTAAAATTTCTTGACATACTCCTTTATATGAAGAAATCAATCTAAATAATGAATCATCAATTATTCGCAGCTTTTCTGTAGTTTCTTTTGTTTTTTTATTATAACTTGACATCTTTCTCCTCTTTTATAAGTTTATTAAAATAAACCAACTACTTTTTCGAGGAAAACATATACCTTTAATTACCTTTCCCATTTAGTATATGCTTATATAATGTAGTATAACATATCCAGTTATTTATAGTCAATATGATATATTTTTTTTAACATTATTTTTAACTATTATAGCAATTTTATAATCAACTTAATGTTTTTTCCCTAGCGATTTTTCTTTATTAAGAAAATACTATCAGTACACCCTCTTTACCTATGTGCCATTAGCTTAGTTATTCCTTCTTTAAGTCCATCTACAGTCAAAGGATACATATTGTATATTTTCGCAAGTTCACTTTCTGATTCCTGCCAGCTAAAATATACCTTTCCTGGTGTCATTCTCGGATTAAGCCATATGCATTTCTTAAATTTACTTCTAAATAATAGATTCCATTCATGTCCTGACATACCTTCATTTGGTCCACGATAGTTACCATTTACATCAAATAACTCCTCTGGTGCCATCTGAGCATCTCCAATAATTATAACCTTATAATCCTTGTCACATTTCTTAAATAGGTCTTCTAAGCGAATCCAATCCTTAGGCTCACACTCTGCTGTCTTATATACATGACTATATATACAATTATGAAAATAATAAGTCTTTACATCCTTAAAATGGTTTGCCTTATTAACTGCTTGAAATAGATTATTACACATTTCCATAAATGGATACATAGTTCCACCGCAGTCAAATAGTAATAATAATTTAACTGTATTTTTTCTTGGCTTATCAAATTCTAATTTTAAATATCCACCATTATTGCATGTTGAATCAATTGTTTTAGGAATATCCAACTCTGTTTTAGGAATATCTATTCTAGCTGAAAACTGGCGAAGTCTTCTAAATGCAACTTGAAACTGTCTCATATTAAGAGCCTTATCATGCCTAAAATCTTGATACTTTCTCTCACCCATAACACTAAAGGCTGTTCTAAGACCTGATTGTCCACCAACTCTTATACCACCTGGGTTTCTTCCTGAATGTCCAAATGAAGAACCACCACTAGTACCTATCCAATAGTTACCACCATTATGCTCACTAGTCTGTTCTGTAATTCTTTCCTTAAACATACGTTTTACAGTATCAGCATCCTTATCTTGGTCAAACTTGTACATATCCTTATTTAGATTAGATGTATCCATTTCCATACCTTTATCTAACCATTTCTTTAAATCGGCTGGAACTTCGTTATCATATTGAGGTACATTCTTAAAGTATTCCATAAATGCTACATCATATTTATCATAGTCAGATTCCCTGTTTACTAGTATAGTTCTTCCCATGTAATAAAACTCACTAAAATCAGAGTGGTATAAACCTTTATCAATTGCTTCCATAAAGGTTAACCACTCTGTCATTGATACATCTAGTCCTTTGTCTTTTAATACATAGAAAAACTGTGAAAACATTAATCTAGACTCCTCTGTTTAACTACGTCAAGATCCTCATCTTTTTTAACTAATACACCTAAAAAAGGTAATTCTCTTTTAATCTTTTCAATATCTATTCCGCTTATTTCTAAAGCACGTAGCCAATCAATAAATTCTGATGTGCTAGGCTTCTTTCTTATATCTCTTAGACTTCTAATCCAATAAAACTTATCCATAGCTTGCTTTAACATATTTTCTTCAATATTTTCAAAATGTACTTTAACTATCTCTGACATCTGCTCTCTATTAGGGAAGTCTATATAATGGAAAATACATCTTCTAAGGAAAGCATCTGGTAATTCTTTTTCAGCATTTGAAGTAATAATTACTATAGGTCTTGTAGTTGCTTTTACATTTTCTCTTGTTTCATTAATGTAAAACTCCATTTTATCTAGTTCCCATAATAAATCATTAGGGAATTCAATATCTGCTTTATCTATTTCATCAATTAATAAAATAACTTGTTCTTCTGCTTTAAATGCTTCACCTAATTTTCCAAGCTTAATATATCTTGATATATCATCAACTCCAGCCTCTCCAAATTGGCTATCATATAATCTTTGGATTGTATCATAGATATATAGACCATCTTGAGCCTTTGTTGTTGATTTTATATTCCATATAATTAATTTCTTGCCTAGTGATTCGCTAATTGCCTCTGCAAGCATTGTCTTACCTGTTCCAGGCTCACCTTTAATTAATAATGGTTTCTCTAATGCTATTGCCACATCAACAGCCGCCATTAATTCTTCACTTGCAACATAGGTAGAACTACCTTTAAAAGTTGAACTCATTTTTATTCTCCTAAATGTATAATTATTATCTAATTTGTCCTTCACCATATATAATATATTTAGTAGAGGTTAATGCTAATAGTCCCATAGGGCCTCTTGCATGAAGTTTTTGTGTACTTATTCCTATCTCTGCACCAAAACCAAATTCAAAGCCATCTGTAAATCTTGTAGACGCATTTACATATACCGCTGCTGAATCTACTCTATCTAAGAATTTGTTAGATGAATTGTAATCATTAGTTATTATTGATTCTGAATGTCCTGTACTATTTTCATTAATATGGTCTATTGCTTCATCAATATTATCAACTGTTTTAATTGATATAATCTTATCTAAATACTCTGTTGCATAATCTCCATCTGTTGCTAGAATAATTGTATTATTTATTGCAACTGAATTCTTGTCACCTCTTATTTCACAACCCTCTGCACTTAGGTCACTAACTATCATAGGTATTACTTTGTCTGCTACTGCTTTATGTATTACCAATGATTCTATAGCATTACATACACCAAGTCTTTGTAATTTGGCATTGTGAATTATTCTAACTGCCATATCTAAATCTGCTGATTCATCAATGTATACGTGACAATTTCCTGTTCCAGTCTCAATTACTGGTACAGTTGCATTTGCAACTACTGAAGCTATAAGACCAGCTCCACCTCTTGGAATTAATACATCAATATATTTATTTAACTTCATCATCTTAGTTGCTGTATCTCTTGATGTATCTTCAACTAAGCTAATTGCATCTTCTGTAATATTAAGTTCTTTTAAAGCCCCTCTTATAGTATTAACTAATGCTTTATTTGATTCTATTGCATCTGAACCACCACGAAGAATAACTGCATTACTTGTTTTAAAACAAAGTGCAAATGCATCTACTGTTACATTTGGTCTTGATTCATATATTATTCCTATAACACCTAAAGGAACTCTTTTTTGTCCAATTACTAGACCATTTGGTCTTTTCTTCATGGATAATACTTCACCAATTGGATCTTCAAGGGCTACTACTTGACTTAGACCTTCTACTATACCTTGAATTCTATTTTTATCTAATTTTAATCTATCAATCAAGGCCTCACTCATACCATTTGCCTTAGCATTTTCAATATCTATAGCATTTGCTTTAATAATATTTTCACTATTTGCAACTAACTTCTCACCTACATATGTTAAGGCATTATTTTTCTCATCTTGCGATAATCTAGCAGTTAATCTACTAGCTACTTTGGCATTCATGCCTAATTGTTCTATTGTCATAATATTATCCTCCTATCAGTTATTATAATATCTGGTTTTATATCAAATGGTTCACTTTCTATCTCTGGTAATATCTGAAAATCATAAGCTATAGCTATCTTTATACATTTGGGGTGTTTTGCTAAATATCTGTCATAAAAACCACCACCATAACCTATTCTATTTTTATTTTCATCAAAGGCAACACCTGGCATTATAATTAAGCCTTCATCTAAATCAAATATTTCATTGCCTATAGGCTCCATTATATTATAGGCCCCTACTTCTAATTCATCATAATTACCAATATATACGAATTCCATATCCTTGCCAGTTACCTTAGGGGAAGCTACATTTTTCCCTAATTGCCAACTACGCTTTATTATATCTTTTGTTATAACTTCATTATTGTAATCAATGTAAGTGCATATATCTGTAGCCCCATTATATTCCGGAAGTTCAAATAAGCTATGAGTAATATGTGCAGACAAATCTAACACCTGTGATGTTGTAAGTTTGCTTCTCTTTTCTAATATGTCTTTTCTTATTAAAGATTTATCCAATATTCACACCTTCTTATCCAAATACCTATATTATTTCTTCTTTGTAGGCTTAGTTAGGGTTCCGTCTGCTTCTTTAATTCTTATATTATCCATATTTCCTCTAAGATTTCGCTTAAATGATTCTACATATTCTTGACGTAATGTTTGTTGTTCAGTTTTTTCTTCTTCAGTTAAACCTTCAGCTTTTGCTTTATGATATAACTCATTTATTCTCTTAATACGTTCTTCTGTCATTACCTATAACTCCTTTATTGCAAATATTTCTTATCTCTTATGTAATCAACAAGTGAAAAATCTTTAATTTTATTTGCTAAAAATAAAGTTCCAACCTCTTTACCTTCAAATAAATCAACAAGAACATCCATGTTTTCTCCATTTACAATAACCATGTCTGCACCTGAATCTGTAGCAATAGATGCTGCTGATATTTTAGTTGCCATTCCACCTGTTCCAAGTGCTGTAACTGCTCCTTTAGCCATTTGCTTCAAATCTTCTGTAATCTCATCTACTAATGGTATCATCTTTGAATCTGGATTAACTCTTGGATCATCAGTATATAATCCATCTATATCTGACATTAAAACAAGTAAATCTGCTTTAATTAATGATGCAACTATAGCTGATAAGGTATCATTATCACCAAATTCTATTTCTTCAGTTGCAACAGTATCATTTTCATTAACAACTGGTACAACATTTAACTGTAATAGTTCATTAAATGTATTAATACTGTTCATTCGTCTCTCTTCATCTGTGATTACATCAAATGTTAATAGAAGTTGCGCTGAATTATATTGATATTCTGCAAATAACTTTTGATATGTCATCATAAGCTGTCCCTGTCCAATTGCTGCACAAGCTTGTTTCATAGAAGTTGTCTTAGGTTTCATATTAAGACCTATTGATTTCGCTCCAACTCCTATAGCTCCCGAAGACACTAATACTACATCTTTGTTTTGGTTCTTTAAATCGCATATAAATCTAACTAATTTTTCAAGTTTAAGATAATCAATACTATGTGTTTCATCATGAACTATTGATGATGAACCTATCTTAATTACAATTCTATTTTTATTTTTTATTCTCTCTCTTATATTATCCATTATTTGTCCTCCAAGCCTCAAGCGAGAATGCTTGCCCTCTTCTATAAGTATTTATATAATTTTAAAATGGTTTGTATTTTTCTGCAATGGCTTCTGCGACTTTAATTCCATCCATTGCAGCAGATGTAATTCCGCCTGCATATCCAGCACCTTCGCCACAAGGATATATACCCTTAATATTACTCTCATATAAGTCATCTCGTAATATTTTTACTGGGGAAGATGTTCTTGTCTCAACACCACTAAGAACTGCATCTTTTCTTGCGTACCCTGATATTTTTTTATCAAATTCAAAAACACCGTCTATTATAGCATTAATCACATAACTAGGCAAACAATCATTTAAATTTGATAATGTATATTTCCCTTTGATACACGGGGCAATTCTTCCTAATTTTGTAGAAGGTACATTACTGACAAAATCTCCAAATAATTGAACTGGAATATTTCCTTTTCCAGTTATATAAGCCTTTTCTTCTAAATCTCTTTGGAATTCTACTCCATCTAATACATCACCTTTATAAAAATCTTCTGGTGTAACATTTACTATTATTGCACTATTAGAATTATCTGAATTTCTATCATGATTACTCATTCCATTAACAACTAGTCGCTTATCTTCTGATGAAGCATTAACAACGAAACCTCCTGGACACATACAAAACGAATATACATTTCTACCATTTGAGGCTCTATGAGTAACTTTATAGCTTGCTGTTGGTAGACTTTTGGCATCTTCAGAACTTCCATACTGTGATTTGTTAATCATTTCACGAGGATGTTCTATTCTTACACCAACTGCAAATGGTTTGGGTTCCATAGATAAATTGGAATCTTTTAACATATAAAATGTATCTCTTGCACTATGACCTATTGCCAAAATTATACTATTACATGGTATTGTTGACATAATATTATTATTGCAAACTTCAATTCCATTTATTACCTTATTGGTGCAAACTATTTTTGTAAGTTTTGTATCAAAATGTACTTGTCCACCAAATTCTATAATTGCATTACGCATATTTTTAACTACATTTCGCAGTAAATCTGTTCCTATATGAGGTTTATTTATATATAGAATTTCCTCAGGTGCTCCATATTCAACAAAAGTCTGTAGAACTGCCCTGTTTCTTCCGTATTTATCTTTTACTAATGTATTTAATTTACCATCTGAAAACGTACCTGCTCCACCTTCACCAAATTGAATATTTGAAATGGGATTCAAAGCACCACTTTCCCAAAATTTCTCTACATCTTCTACCCTAGTATCAACATCTCTACCTTGTTCAATTATTATAGGCTTGTATCCTGCCTTAGCTAAATATAGTCCTGCAAAAATTCCTGCTGGCCCCATTCCTACTATTACAGGAGGATGGTCTAATTCTTCATTACCATTTACTTTGAATTCATATTCTTTTTCTTTAATTGCTAATATATCATTACTTTTTATTCTATCTAATATTTTGCTTTCGTTATTAACTAATACATCTACAGAATATATGTATTTCAATTCTTGTTTTTTTCTAGCATCAATAGACTGCTTATAAATCGAGTATGATTCTATAGCATTAACTTTAAGAAGTTTATATATTTTATTTAGTAAATCTTCCTTACTATGATTAATTTGCAGCTTAATTTGATTAATTCTTATCACTGTTATCTCCTTATATTACTCTACATTATTTCCTGCAATATAACCTGTTGCCCATGCCCACATTAGATTATATCCACCACAATTTCCATCAACATCTAATACTTCTCCTGTAAAATATAATCCTTTATGAAGTTTTGATTCCATTGTATCTACATTTATTTCTCTAGTATCCACTCCACCACAAGTTACTTGTGATTTTGTAAAGTCTTGATGTCCAACAATAGGTATAACCATACTATGAATAAGTTTGTCTATCTTTTCAAAGTCATTTTTATTATATTTATAAGCTTTTGATTCGGGTGTATATCCTACTTTTTTAATTATCTCATAGGCTAGTTTATAATCTAAAAATCCTTCATACAAGTCAATTAAGCTCATATATTTACAGTTGTTAGCTACATCCATTACTTCTTCTAACTTACAACCATTTTTAGAAAAATCACACACTATATCCACCTTTTTATTACTATCAAGTGCTTTAATGGCATATCTAATCATTGTAAATATCATAATTCCTGAAAGTCCTGTATTAGTTAATTGAAGTTCTCCATTTTCACAATATACTTCTGTGCCTTCAATATATAGCTTTGCATTTGCACTAACTCTAACTCCAGCAACTTTATTATAATTTAGAGGTTCCTTTGCAGTTAACGGTACTAAAGCTGGTAATGGTTTTATTACTGAATGTCCCAACACATTTGCCCATTCATATGCCATCATTTTATCTGTTGCCTTTAGAGAAGATAATCCACCTGTTGAAAAAATTATATTCTTCGATGTATATGTATTGTTATTTACTGTACATATGTATTTATCATCTTCTAGTACAACCTTGTTCACAGTAGACTCTAATAATACTTTAATCCTTAAATAGTCAATCATTTTAGTAAGACTCTTAACCACTGATGATGCCTGTTTTGATGCTGGGTATATGTAAGTTTCATTTAAAGTAGTTGTGTATAAGCCTAATTTTTTAAAATAATCTAATGTATTGCTATAACCAAAACAAGAGATAACCTGATTATAAAAATCAGGATTATCTCCTCTAAAGCTATTGTTATCAATATATGAATTGGCTAGATTGCATCTGCCATTTCCCGTTGCATATATTTTATTACCTAACTTACTATTTTGTTCAATTAATAAAACTTTTTTGCCTCTTTTTGAAGCTTCTATGGCTGCTATCATACCTGATGCACCACCACCAATAACTATAACGTCATACATATATAACCTCATCTATTATCTATAACTTTATCTATATCCAATTATATAGATTACTAAGCTAATAATAGCATTAACTTGAATAGGTTTCAAGAAAGTTATATAAATCATATTCTTCTTCCAAATACATACCTTCTGTTAATTCGTTATATACGTCTTCAGGTAATGTACTTACATCAATACTTGTAAATTCATATATGGTTTGCTTGTCCACTAAGTATATTATTACATAATTATCTTTTATGGTTACATAGTACTTATTTTCAATTGGTTTTGGTTTGTAACTTTTCTTAAGTACTAGCTTATTATCTGAAAAAGATATTAATTCATACGAATACAGACCTGCTTCTATATCCTTTTTTGATGGATTATCTAAATATGTCTTTGTATATTCAATAACACCCTCTCTATCTAAGCCTACAATTTCAGAAAATGGATCTACAACTTCATATAATGTTTTATCCTCATTAAAGTAATAATTTTCAATAACAATATCTGTATCAACAGTTACTATATTTTTAGCAGTTTTATTTACTTCAGTTACTATTTCTTCTGTTACACCAGTAATATCATTATTTTTACTATTTTCCTTATAAAAATATTTGTAACTAACAAAATAACTTATTATGGATAAAACCATTATAGATGCCAAAATACTTATATATGCTTTTCTCATAGTCATCACTCCTTTTTTGGAGTATTGACACTTATTATCTTACATATTCACATTGTTGATTTTATTTAGTTTGTCTTTAAACAGCTCATTCATCTAGCCTACATCATATTTCTCTATTCCCATTTAAAAAATCTGATGGATATAATAATACAGACAATTGCTATAATAATCATTATAATTATTGAAGGTAAAACATTGTCAACAGATAAACCAAGGGAAGCCGCCTTTAAAAGTTTGATACCCTGTGTTAAGGGAAGTACATCCGAAATCTTTTGTAAAGCTACTGGCATTACTTCATATGGTAGGGTCGCACCAGAAAAAATTATCATCGGAAAATATAAAATACTTGCAATAATACCTGCAATTTTTGTATTTGGAGAAATGCCACCTACCATCATCCCGATACTGAATATTGACAACATAACTAATAAATACCCACCTGTAAAATACAACATATTCCCAGATGCATGATACCCAAAGAAAACCTTAGCAACAGAAAACAAAAGTAAAAGCGATACAAGAGAATATATTATATAGATAGACACTTGTACCAGTAAAATCATTATAGGACTAACAGGTGTTACTTTAAAACGTTTCAATATTTTTCGACTACGATATTCTGATATTACTAAAGGAAGTCCCATTACACCACCTGCACAGATTGAAATTGTGACAAGTGCACCAAATGACTGTTCCAAAAAGGTGTATTCAGCTCCTTCAAATGCAGGTTTATTGCCATATATAACGCCAAGTATAATTAACACTACTAAAGGCATACAAATTGCAAAAATGAACATATCCATTCCTCGTAGTGAAAGTTTTAATTCGTTTTTAAGCATTGTATTAAATGTTTTCATCTTCAATTACCTCCTCGTCTGAATACCATAAATATGCATCCTCAAATTTTTCATAAGGACTTGTAGCGATTGCTTCTTGTACAGTTCCATAAAACACGGAAACGCCCCTTTTCAAAATACAAATGTTATCACACAATGCTTCAACCTCATCCATAAAGTGAGATGTCATAAATATCGTCAACCCCTTTACTTTTAAGTCAGATAGAATTTTCCATACTTCTCTTCTAGCTCTGGCATCAAGTCCAGTTGTAAGTTCATCTAAAAACATTACTTTAGGATTAGGGATAAGAGCTAATACAATAAACAATTTTTGCTTTTGACCGCCTGATAACTCACTAACCATGCTTTTTGCTTTATCTTCTATTCCAAATTTTTTTAAAAGATCTTTATAATTTGCTGTATCTTTGTACAGACACTGTGTAACCTCACATAATTCGGATACAGTAATTTTTTCTTGATAATTTGTTTCTTGAAATTGTACACCAATGTTTTCAAATAACTTTTTTCTATTTTGTAGTGGATTTATCCCTAAAACAAAAATTTCACCTGCATCTGCCTCTCTTGTACCTAAAATACACTCAATTGTAGTACTTTTACCTGCTCCATTTGATCCAAGTAATCCAAACACTTTTCCTTCCTCAACCGACAAATTCAAGTTTTTAACTGCGACAAGTCCGTTGTATGACTTGGAAAGTTTTTTTACTCTAATAACCTCGTTCAATTAAAAATCCTCCTTCTTTTATTGTTATGACAATGATAACAGACTCAAAAACTCTGGTGTTAAAATGGAGGGTTTTTAAATTTAATTTTCATTTTTATAAGAATATCTATCATTCGTTCTGCATTTTGGGAAGCTTCATGTAATGAGAAAATCAACTTATCACATACACTAATAACGTCTGTATCACTTTGGGAAGTATTTAAAACTTTCTTTATATTTACTTGAGGATCTATAGAAAGTGCATTAATCATACGGAGAATAGCTTCCAAAGAATAATTTGCACAGCGGAGAGATCTTATCATTTTCAACTGATTAATGTCTTCTTCTGTATAAAAACGATAACCGTTCTGCTTTCTTTTAACTTTCAACAAGCCATTTAGTTCCCAATTTCGAAGTGTATCCATAGAAACACCTAGATATTCTGAAACTTCCTTTCGTTTTAAGTTTAACTCATTTTGTGACGAAGATTCCTTTGATTGTAGAATTTGTTTTGCTATGTTAATTGCTTCTTCAGCATTTTCTTGTTCTTGATAAACTTGTGTTAAATATTCATTTGTAATAACTATAGCTTTATCAAACTCTCCATTTGCTGAAGCCTTTATTGCTTTAACAATCTTCTTTCTAAGACCATTTTGAAGAACCTCTATTTTAAATGCAGTGCGCGCAAGTCGTAATTGCTCAATATGAAAATCTGTATATATCCTATATCCATTTGGCTGCCTCTCAACAAGAGACAATAACCCTAATTCTTCATATAAACGTACAGTATTAGGGTGGATACCAACAATATGAGCCACCTCAGATGTTTTGTATATATTCATAGACTAATTACCTCCTATTGCAAATAGTACTACTTCTTTAAAGGTTGGTGTTATAATGGAGGGTTTTATTTTATCTAGGCATTCCCTATTATTTGTTCTATACTCTAACTATCTTATAATAGCTTTTCGCTGTTAACAAATATATTCCTACATATATAACTGCAAATATTACAAAACATATTGCTGTACATAATATATATAAGTTTGTATTAGCTAAATTTAATAACATTAATATTTTTGATACTAATGGAAATGCAAAGCAAATATGAACACCTGCTGTAATAAGTGGTAGGAAGAATATAGTAAGTATCTGTGAACGAATAGACCCTCTTACTTCCTTATGATTCATTCCAACCTTTTGCATAATTTCAAATCTATTTTTATCCTCATAACCTTCAGAAATTTGCTTGTAGTAAATTATTAATATTGCTGCTACTATAAATAAAACTCCCAAAAATGCTCCTAAAAATAAAAAACTTCCGTATACAGATAGAAAATCATCTTTCGATTCAGCCTTAGATTCAACATATGCCATGTTATATCCTTCCTTAGCCAATACATTTATTACATCTTTATATACTTCTATTTTCTTCTCATCATCACATGCAATATCAAAATTATAATAAGAACAAATACTAGATGCATCATCACCATATACTTGCTTTTGAAGCATATCCATCTTATTTATATCATTTACAATAACAATTATAGTTTCTGATATAGTTTCCGTAAATTCATCACCGTTATTTCCAAAATAACTTAACTTCTCTACAATATTATATTCTTTGTCAAAAATATTAAATGTATCATAATTATAATCTCCATTTGGATCATACATCATTATTTCACCATCAGATAAGGTCTTCTCTACTCCTGTAATTTCATTATAATCTGATAATGGTATAAAAGCTGTAATATATAACTCTTTCATAGAAGCAATATTATTAATATCACCAGTTGTAATAAATGTATTGTTTTTTAATAATCCAGCTACACCAAGAGTTGAATATGATATATCATTTGTAATACTTATATCTTGTGATTTCAATTCATCTCTAACGTATTTTACTAATCCATCACGATATTGAACATCATAATTTTCATAATATCTATTACTGATATTTATATCATATGGAAATCTAGTATTCATAATGTCCTTCATACCAACCCATAACGAAACAGTTGAGGAAACCATAATTAACACCATAGTAGATATTATACAAATATTTGATAAACCTACTGCATTTTGTTTCATTCTGTATATCATACCCGATACACTTATAAAATTCTTTGTTTTATAATAATAATTCTTGTTTTTGCGTAGTAATTTAAGGAATACTATACTGCCTGCTGTAAATAACAAGTAAGTACCTATAATTACGAACATTACTGCAATAAAGAAAAATGTAAATGCTCCTACAGGATTCTTAATTGTAATAGCCATATAATATCCTATACCAAGACAGATTACACCTAATATTGTCATAACCCATTTTGATTTAGGTTCTTTCTCTCCTACATTCCCACCCTTAAGTAGTTCAATAGGATTTGATACCTGAATCTGAAAAACTGCTCTTATAAATATTATTGCAAAAATTATAGCAAATCCTATAAGGGTAGTTACAATCGCTTCCGATGAAACATAAAAGCCTAATTTAACATCCATATTCATTATTTTTGCTATAACTAAATACATAAGTTTATCAAAAATCATTCCCAAAATCAGTCCTCCAACAAAACTTATTAGAGTAACATAAATAGTTTCTAAACTTATAACCTTTATAATATGTTTCTTTTCCATACCTAAAATGTTATATAATCCAAATTCTTTTTTTCTTTGTTTCATCAAAAAGCTGTTTGTATATATTAGACAGACTCCAGAAAAGATTATAACTATATAGCTTCCAAAATTAAGCGTTG
>JAVBSN010000064.1:0-7469 GCA_031547045.1 Lachnospiraceae bacterium | reverse complement strand
TTCTTTTCATGGAAATGTACCTATATCTAATACTATAAGTGGATTTATAGGATATATTTTATTTGGTATGTGCCTTATTGCTATAGGTATGTTTATATCAACATTAACAGAAAGTGTAGTAGTATCAGGAGTCGTAACAATTGTAACTTTTCTAGCCCTATATTTGAGTGGATATTTTATAAATCTTACTTCATCAGAAAGTATTGCAAGTATTGTTAATTGGGCATCTATTGATAATAGATTTTCACAGTTAACATCAGGATTAATGACACTTGGAAACATATTTTATATGATAAGTGTAATAGCTATATTTATATTTTTATCTATTCAAGTAATTCAAAGAAGAAGGTATAAGGGAGAATCAAAGTTAAAAAAAGGTGCTTATTCAATTGGTATTATTGTGGTTATTCTAGTAGGTTCCATAGGAATAAATGTATTAGTTGATAAATTAAATATAACCTTTGATTTATCTTCTGATAAAGTATATTCAATATCAGAACAGACTGAAAATATTGTGAAAAATATTGATAAAGAAGTTAATATATATGTACTTCAGAGCAGTAGTGATTTTGAAGTAGGATATAAAGAAATATTAGCAAAGTATAGTAAATTAAATAGTAAAGTAAATATTGAATATCGTTCACTTGATAAATATCCTGAATTTGCATCTCAATATGTTAGTGGAGATGTTAATGTGGGAAGTTTAATTGTAGTTAGCGGTGATAAGAGTTATTACGTAGATTGCAATGATTATATGACATACGCTAAAACTAGCAGTTATTCATATGATTATGTTATTGAATTTGAACCTCTTTTAACAGGGGCAATAAATTATGTAGTGGAAAGTAATACACCAATTATTTATAACATAACTGGTCATGGAGAAAAGAGTTTTGGAGATAATGTTATAAATGCTATTAAGAGAGACAATTTTGCAATAGAAAATGCAAGTTTATTTGATATTGATAGTGTTGGAAGTAGTATAGCAGTATTAGTTATAAATAGTCCAACTAGTGATTTTAGTAAGGATGATATTAAAAAACTTGAAGATTATATCAATAATGGTGGAAATATATATATAACATTAGATGCAGTTACAGAATATTTAGATAATCTATATGGATTTATTAAAGATTATGGAATTAAAGTAATTGATGGTGTGGTTGTGGAAGAAGATGCAAATATGTATGTTATGGAAACACAATATTATTTATTACCTAATGTTGTTAGTCATACTATAACAAATCCTCTTATTAATAATAGTGGATATGTGTTAACAGTAGTTTCGAAAGGACTTACACCATATGATAAATCAGGATATAAAACCTATAGTTTATTAAGTACATCTTCAACATGTTATTCTAAAATAGCAGTTAGTGAAGATATTACTGAAAGACTTGATAGTGATGTTGATGGACCTTTTAGCATAGCAATGTTATCTGAATCGGATAATGGTGGAAAATTAATTGTATTTGGAAGTAGTGAAGCATTAGAAGATGAAGTTGATCAACAAGTAGGAGGAAGTAATACAGATTTCTTTGTAAATGGAATTGAGTACATGTATGAACAAGAGGACAAGATTTCTATAAGAGGAACAAGTATTATTGATGATACTGGATTATATACTGGAAATGATAGAAATATATTATTAATACTTTCTATTGTGGTAATACCAAGTATATTTGTAATTACAGGAATTATTGTTAAAGTTAGAAGAGTGAAATATAAAGCTAAATAGTATAAAATATAAGGAGTATATAGATTTTATAGTCTATATACTCCTTATATTTTAGGTAATACCATAGTTACTAAGTGATAATAGTATAGTATTCTACAATCTTATCCAATTGAGCAGTCATATTTAAAAGTAAAGCATCTAATATTGTAATGGCAGTCATAGCTTCAACAACTACAACAGCTCTAGGAACAATTATAGGGTCGTGTCTGCCAGCAATAGATACAGTAATATCTTCTCCAGATTTATTAACAGTTTGTTGTTCTTTTAATATTGATGGTGTAGGTTTAAATGAAGCTCTAAGAATAATAGGAGAACCATCACTCATACCACCAAGTATACCGCCAGAATGATTAGTAGATTTCTTAACAGTACTATTATCCATATAAAAATTATCATTGTTGCTAGAACCAAGAGCCTTAGCAACATCTGTACCATCACCAATCTCAAATCCCTTAACAGCACCAATAGACATAATTGCTTTTGCAAGATTAGCATTAAGTTTCTCAAATACAGGATCGCCTATGCCAGTCATCATACCATTAACAACACATTCAATTGTTCCGCCAACAGAATCATGTTCCTTAGTCATATTAAGTACATATTCACTAGCCTTAGGAGCAGCATCAGCATCAGGCATATATAATTTATTATTAAATATTTCTTCATTTGAAAAATTATTATAGTCTATTTCTATATTGCCTATTGATTTGGTATAAGCAGTTACAGATATACCAAGCTGTAATAGTATCTTAGTAGCAATAGCACCAGCAGCAACTCTTGCAATAGTTTCACGACCAGAAGAACGTCCACCACCTCTATAGTCTCTAAAACCATATTTTTCATCAAAGGTATAATCAGCATGTCCCGGTCTATAATAAGTAGCAATATCACTATAGTCTCCAGAACGTTGAGTTTTATTATATACAACTAGTGAGATAGGAGTACCAGTAGTCTTACCATCAAAAACACCAGAAAGTATTTCAACAGTATCATCTTCTTGTCTTGGAGTAGAGAATACTGATTGACCTGGTTTACGTCTATTAAGATATGGTTGAATATCTGTCTCATCTAATTCTAGACCAGCAGGACAGCCATCAACAACAACGCCAATTCCCTTTCCGTGAGATTCTCCCCAAGTTGATATTTTAAATATATTTCCAAACACTGAACCAGCCATTAATTAATTCTCCTTTATTTTAAGATTAACACTAAAATTATAACTAAAATGATTGTAAAAGTAAACTGATAGATTATTTTAAAAAAATTAAAAAAATAACAGGACTACTATTGTCGAAAGTGGTCGAAACGTGTTATAATTTACCATATTTGAAATGAGGAGGATAATCATGATAAAAATAACAATATGTTTAATTGGTTGTATATTTATTAATTACAATCTATGTGGGACTAGTGGTTTTTTTATAGAGGGAAGAACAGCAATATTTGAAAATGAGAATTATGAATATGATGATGGGGGACGACTAATAAAGGTAGAATATGATAATGGCACAATTATAGAATATGAATATGATGATGCAGGCAACATATTGGATGTTAGGGTAACTGAACCAGAAAAGCCTGATAATAGTGAAGGTAGTACAGAATCTAATAATAATTCAAGTAATAATAATGCTAACAATAATTCAAGTAACAACAGTAGTTCAAATGATGACAATAGTTCTAATAAGACTAATAAAAATAGTAATAGTGGAAGTAGTAATAATACATCAGATTCAAAAAATAAAGAAAATAGTAAAGAAGCATTAGTATCTGATGATAACGAAAAAATAAATAATGTAAATATAGACAATACAGATGCCAATGATGGGGAAGAAAATGTTATAAAAGATAATGAAAAAGAAAGTGTTATAAATATATTGATTCCTATAATAAGTTCAATTAGTGTAGTAGCGGCAGGTGTTGGAGTAGGTATGTATAAATATAAGGGGAAAAGCAATGAAAAGTAAACTAAAGAAATTAACGTGTTATATATTAATTATGTGTACATTTATTCAAGGTGTATATACAGATGGTATTTCATTAAAAGTAGTAAATGCTGCTGAAAATGTAGAAACAGAAGTAGAAGATACTATAAGTGAATTGGTGGGGGAAGAAAGTACTGGTGATATAGAAGATATTGTTATAAGTAGTAACTATACGCTTGAAGAAGATATGACTATAAATAATCTTACAATTAACAATGGAACATTTAATCTAAATGGGTACACATTAACAGTATTAGGTGATGTAAAGGTTAATACAGGAACATTACAGTTTAATATGGGACGATTAGATTGTTATGGAGATTTTGAAGTTGCTTATTATACAAGCATAACAATGAATAATCAGAATGATTATATGATAATAAGAGGTAATTTTAATTATCAATCATATTCTTATAGTAGTATCACAAAGGGAACTATAGAGTTTAATGCCTCTAATGATGTAACCTATATAATTAGAGAATTTACAAAAACTAAGGATGTTAAGATAAGATTTATTGGTAGCGGTAAACAAACTCTTGAATTTACAAACAATCATCCTTACTTTGGGTATATTGAATTAAAGACTGATAATGTGTATTCTAAATATCCAATGGAATATGAAACATTAATTGATAATGGATATTTAATTAACTCAGAAGTAACAGGAGTATATGGATATACTTTAACTGAAGATACAGTAATAGATGGGGATCTGTATTTATCAGGAGGAGAGCTTAATCTAAATAATTACAGCTTGATAGTAAAAGGTTCAATATATCAACAGGCTGGAAATATTAATATCAATAAAGGTAGTCTTATAGTTGAAGGAGATTATAGATTACAAAGCATAATAAAAAATAATAAAGATAAAGAGTTAATAGAGTATGGATATAGCACAGGAACACTTGTTATGATAAACGAAGAGGATAGTGTAACTGTACAGGGAGATTTTTATGTTGATTCCACCAAATCTCATTCTAACAACTTATGTGATGGAACAATAACATTAGAGGGGAATTTAGTTGGTAATAGTATATATCTCACTATGCCTTTTGAAACATCAGCAAATAATAAGATTGTATTAAGTGGTAGTGGTGAGCAAGTAATAGATATAGTAGGCAATAAGGGAAAACTCTCAAATCTTGTAATAAATGATGCTGTTATAGATGAAGAAATAGGCGAAGAAGATATATTAGAAGACAAAGAAATAAGGCAAGTAATTATACCTAATGAAATAGAAATAATTAATTCTTATAATGATAATAATGTATCTGTAAATGGTTTTATCAAAGTATCAGATGTAAAAGTTATTAATAATAATACATGTTCAGCAAGTGTTAAATTATTAAACAATATAACCTTAACAGAAGATTTTAAAATATGTGGAAGTTTGAATAACAATGGATATAGCATTGATATTGCTGGATATTCATTAAGTATTAATGAAAATATATATTTAACTAACAATCATATATATTTTAAGGGTGGACAATTGCATTGTGATGGGGATGCCATATTTGTAAATACAATATGGTATAATGCAGCCCCTTCATTTGCAATGGAATCAGAAAAAGATTATGCATGTATACTAGGAAATATAAATATAAGTGGTAGTAGTAGTAATATAAAAACTATGACAAATGGTGTGTTAGAAATAAAGGGTGATATATATCAGACTGGTGAGAAGAATTTTATTTCCACAGATAATCATACCATTATAATGTCAGGTGATACAAAGCAAACTATTAGTATTAGTAATGAATTAGTATCAATTAATAACCTTACTATTGATAATACAAGCACAGAAGGTGTGCATGCACTTACTATGCTTTATGTAAATAATCTAGTAAACAAAACCAATAACTTTCATACCTTAAATAATGAATTAATAGGGTGGACATTAGAATCAGATACTAGCTTAGCTGGAGATGTTAGTTTAGGAACAGGTACAATAGATCTAAACGGACACACCTTAACAATAAATGGAGATCTTATTCACAAGGGTGGAAATATTAATGTAAATGGCGGAAGCCTTATTGTTACTGGAGATTATATATTAGCTAATGTTAGTGGAGAGGATAGCAATAGGGTATATTCATCTTGTGCATCAACATTAATTATGACTAATTCTAATGATTATGTTAAAGTTGGTGGCAATTTTATAAATTATTCTAATGTAGATACAACAGGTAAAATAACAGAAGGTACATTAGAAATTGAAGGTAATATAACACAATCAGGAACAGGCAAATTTATAGCAAGTAATAATCATGTTTTATTATTATCAGGTACTACAGATAGAAATTTATCATTTATAAATATGTCTGTTGCAAATCTAGAATTGAAAGACAGTAATTTAACAATAACAGGCAAATCTTCTTTGCCTGTTACAAAGAGTGCTAAATTATATAATAATAAAATAACAGGTTTTATAAGTATACCTAATTTTAACATTGTAAATGAAGATAATATAAATGCGGATATTGAATTAATAAGCTCATGCTCTATAGATAGAAACATAAGTATTGGTGGAAATCTTAAACTAAATAAATCAACACTTAATATAAATGGAAAGCAAATGACTGTAAATGGTAATATAACCTTAGAAAAGTCAGAGATTAACTTTAATCATGGAAGGGTACTTTGTAGTGGTAGTGTTAATATAAGTGGAATATGGTATGAAAGAAGCATTCTTAGAATGATATATGAGGAAGATTATTTATTAATAGAAAAAAATCTTAATATGTATCTAGGAAGTATGGGAAGTGTACTAAGTGCAGGAACAATAGAGATTAAAGGTGACATATATGACGATAATCAATATGGTGATGTAGGATATGCTGCAGATGGAACACACAAGATAATATTAAGTGGAACTAATAAACAAACTATATCCATGAATAGATATTTATTTAGTTTTAATATAGTAGAGATAAATAATACAAGTGAAGAAGGAATATATGTTGAAGAAAGATTTCCTTATAAAACCTTAATAGTTAAAAATGATAACCTGAAATATAGATATAATGGTGTACAAGGATATACTCTTACAAAAGATACAGTAATAGATAGTGATATGTATTTGGCAGGTGGAACACTTGATTTGAATGGTTACACTCTAACTATAAAGGGAAGTCTATATCACTATCAAGGAGAAATAGTATTAAATGGTGGTAAGCTTGAAATTGAAAATGATTATATTATGTCTTATATAAATATAAGCAATTATCAAGATATATCAACAGGTTATATAAAATTTACAAATGAAAATGATTATATGCTTGTTAAAGGTAATTATACATGCTATACAAGAAGCTCAAATAGTATATACAGTAAAGGAACACTTGAAGTAAAAGGAAATATGAATGTTGATGTTTCAGATTTTAAGCCAAGTGAGGAATTTGTACTATTTCTAAGTGGTAGTAAAGAGCAAACTGTATATTTTAGAAGTCATAATAATACAAATAAATATGTATCGGTATTAAAAATAGATAATGATAATGGAATTAACTTTACAAATAATATAACTATTAATAATCAAATATTAACTAGTGAGAATTCGTTTTTTAAAGGAATTGTATATTATTATGGAGAACTTAATGCCATATCTGAGAAATATAACAAACAAATTAACGGAAAAATATATACGAATAAAATTAATACCTTAAACCAAGATGTAAGTATAAGTTGTAGCGAATTATACATAAATAATACAATATATTTAAGTGGATATAATTTGAATTCTA
>JAVBSN010000061.1:0-18988 GCA_031547045.1 Lachnospiraceae bacterium | reverse complement strand
TCTTAGGAGGAGATACAATCATACCTCTTTGCCCCTTACCAATAGGCGACATTAAATCAACTATTCGCATTGGTATACTAGAACCAGAATTAGCATTTTCTAATCGTATTCTCTCATTTGGAAATATCGGAGTTAAATCTTCAAAATTCTTTCTATTAGCTGCTACTGACGGATGCTCTCCATTTACACTCTTAACAAATAACAAAGCAGAAAACTTTTCTCCTTGTGTCTTAATTCTAATACTTCCTTCTATAACATCACCAGTTTTTAGATTAAACTTTCTAATCTGTGAAGGAGATACATATACATCCTTTTCTCCAGGTAAATAGTTATCACATCTAATAAAACCATAACCATCAGATAAGACTTCAAGTATTCCATATGCTCTTTCTCCACTATCAAGTGTAGAACTATCTTTAATATTAACTGTTTTTGTCTTTACTTCTGAATTTTCATCAACCACATTAAGATTAATTTCTTGTGGCTTGCTTGTCTCGTCTTTAACCAACTTACTAGTGTCACTATTTTCTTCATTTGAATCTTGCATTTCGTTGATTACTTGTAATAATTCGTTTTTTTTCAAAATTGATATACCTTTAATATTTTTCTTTTTTGCTTCCTCACGTAATTCAGCAAGGGTTAATTTTTCATACTTCATTATTAATATCCTTCCTAACATTAAATAGTTAAAACCTATCAAATTAATACCTTGTTTCTGGGTAATTTCTGATAACATTATCATTGACTTGAATTATAGAATATTCGATTACTGCTATATTTGGAAGTATATCACAGTTTTCGTCGTAGGTAAATATCAAAAAAGCGACAAACATCAACAATATTTAATGCAATCAAACAAATTCTTGATATAAAATAACACAAGTGTTATTATATGAACATAATTATTTTGAAAGGGATGCCATACATAATGATTGACAATCGTCTTATAATGTACAAGTTAATAGTATTATATATGCTTGACAGAGTTGATTTTCCACTTACTAACTCTCAAATCTCACAATTTGTATTAGAGAAAGGATATACTAATTACTTTACCTTACAAGAAACTATTAGCGATTTAACCAGTTCAGAATTTATTACATCTTCTACTATTCGTAACACATCACATTATGAAATCACTAGCACTGGTCATGAAGCTATGGACTTATTTGACTCCAAATTATCTGATGCAATAAAATTAGATATACTACACTATTTTGAAGAGAATAAGATACATTTAAAAAATGAATCAAATATATATGCTGACTATAACCCTATTAATAACGGTTATGAAGTAACTTGCACAGTTAAGGAAAAGGATGACACTATATTAGAAATCAAGATTCTTGCTCCCTCTAAAGATAGGGCCATAGAAATATGTGATAACTGGAGCGAAAAAAGTGAAGAAATGTACGATTATTTAATTAAAAATTTATAAATAAATAAAAAGGGCTAGACCCTTTTTATTTATTCTCCTAATTTACCTAAAAACTCATTCATTCTTTCATGGCCAGACGAAAATACTTGATCTGGTGTACCTTCAACTGCAATATATCCATCTTCCATGAATATAATATGATCTGCAACATTCTTCGCAAAATTCATTTCATGAGTTACAATAACCATTGTCATATGCTCTGCTGCAAGCTCTTTTATTACATTTAAGATCTCACCTGTTAATTCAGGATCAAGGGCAGATGTTGGTTCGTCAAAAAACAATACTTTTGGTTTAAGAGCTAATGCTCTAGCAATTGATACTCTTTGTTGTTGACCTCCCGATAACTGACAAGGATAATAATTTTCTTTATCCGAAAGCCCCATCTTCTTTAACAACTCTCTTGCTTCCTCATATACTTCTTTCTTATTTCTCTTCTGCACATGAATAGGTGAATCTACAATATTTTTAAGAACTGAATAATGTGGAAACAAATTAAAACTCTGAAATACCAATCCAAAATATCCTTGTATTTTCTTTAATTCATTATTTTTAGCATATATTGAATTACCATGCTTATCATTCCAGCAAGCTTTTTCATTTAGATAAATCAATTCTCCACTATCCATTGTTTCAAGCATTGTAGCACATCTTAGTAAAGTTGATTTACCAGAACCTGAAGGACCAATAATAGCTACCACTTCTCCTTCTTTAACATTTAACGAAATATCCTTAAGTACTTCCAAATCATCAAAGCTTTTCTTTATGTTATTTATCTCTAATATATTCATAGTAAAGCTCCTCCTATTGGTAATAACTTAATTTTTTCTCAAATTGTTCCATAACAACTGCTACTAATAGATTCATTATATAATAAAATATACCTGCAACCATAAATGGAACTAATGTAGTCTGGGCTGCTGCTATTGCTTGTGCCGATTTAAACATTTCAGAAACTGCAATTACAAATGCTAATGAAGTATCTTTTACTAGAGTAATCACCTCATTTGTAACTGGTGGAAGTATTCTTTTTATTACTTGTGGAGCAATTATCTTAATAAATGTTTGAAATCTATTATAACTTAATACTTTTGCTGCTTCATATTGACCTAAAGGCATAGATTCAATACCAGATCTATAAATTTCTGCAAAATAAGCTGCATAATTAAGAGCAAATCCTATTATTACTGCAACAAATCTATATTCTCTAGTTATTTTTATTCCAAACAAATAATATGGTCCAAAATATACTACCATTAGTTGAAGCATAAGAGGTGTTCCTCTCATAATGGATATATATATTTTTGCAATCCACCTAACAATAAAATTTTTAGACATTCTAGCAAATGAAATTACAAGACCAAAAGGCAATGAAAATATTAATGTAAGTGCAAATATCTCCAACGAAACTAACATTCCATCCTTAAGCTGTAATACAATATCAAATATGCTCATTTTTGTCCTCCACGTATATTATAAAATTATTTACCTAAGCAGATACTATCTGTTAATCCCCATTTTTCAGCTATCCCGGCAAATGTACCATCTTCAAGCATAGCATATAAAGTCTCTTGTACCTTATCTCTTAATGCTTCATTTCCTAACATAAATCCAATGCCATATTGCTCTGTTGCAATATATTCATTTAATATAATATATTCACTATCTCTTGAAGCAATTTGATATTTTGCAACACCTATATCCATTGCAACTGCATCACCAGCACCTGATTCAATATTCATAAATGCAGTGTTATATTCTGCAACTTCATCTAAGGTCGCAAAACTAGACGTAAGGTCTGCATTATCATCTCTTTTAAGAGCTTCTAATGCTGAAGAATCTGCTTGAACAATTACAGCTTTACCAGCTAAATCTTCTAAAGAAGTAATTCCTGAAGCTTTAGAAACTACCATTACTTGGCTATTATCTACATATGCATCTGTCCAAGCATATTTATCTACTCTATCTGGACTCATTGTAAAACCATTCCATATACAATTAATAGAACCTGATGATAATTCCATATCTTTTGAATTCCAGTCAATTGGTTGTAATACTAATTCCCAATCATTTCTTTTTGCAACTTCTGCTGCTAAATCCAAATCAAATCCTACATAGTCACCATTCTCATCTTTGTAGCCATATGGTGGAAAATCTGCATCAAATCCTACAATAAAAGTAGTCATGCTTTCCACATCAACAACAGATGAATTCTCTGAATTATTATCTTTCTTATTTTCACATCCTGTAACCATTGTAGCTACCATTGCTACACATAATAATAAACTAATAAATTTTTTCATAAAATCCTCCTTTTTATAAATAAAGGGTGGACTATCATCCACCCCCTATAATCACTATATATCTTCTTGTTCACTAATAGAAGAATCAATAATCTCCCATATCTCTTCACGGCCTTGCTTTGACAATGCAGAAAAAGGAATTACTTTAGTACCTGGACGTAAATTAATCTTAGTCTTTATTGCTTTAATGTTTTTATCGACTTGACTTCTCTTTATCTTATCTAACTTTGTAGCAATAATTATAGGCTCATATCCATTAGAAACTACCCACTCATACATAATCTTATCATTCTCTGACGGATCGTGTCTTATATCAATAAGCAAAAATACTACTTTAAGATTAGACGATGTGTGTAAATATTTCTCGATTAATTTTCCCCATTTTTCTTTTACTTCTATCGAAACTTTTGCATATCCATAGCCTGGCAAATCCACAAAATATAATTCTCTATCCACATTATAGAAATTAATAGTCTGTGTTTTTCCTGGTTGTTGCGATGTCCTTGCATATGATTTTCTATTCATCAATACATTAATAAGAGAAGATTTTCCAACATTGGATTTACCTGCAAATGCTATCTCTGGAATTATATTTTCTGGCAATTTACTTGTAATTCCACATACAGTATCCAAATTAACATAATTAACATTTCTCATTAGTATCTCCTCTCTAACATCTTATTGCTATGCTATTTCATTGCTATGATGCTTAACGGTTTTTCTAAGTTTCGACTTCTTAACTATTGGTTCATCTGATATTGTAATAATAGGATCTGCACCTTCTTCTACAACATCCTTAGTTATAACACATTTAACAATAGATTCGTCTGATGGAATCTCATACATTAAATCCATTACAGCCTTTTCCATAATACCTCTAAGTCCTCTGGCTCCTGTCTTATCTTCCATAGCTTTTTTAGCAATAGATGTTAATGCTTCTGGTTCAAATTCTAATTCCACGCCATCAAGTTCAAATAATCTCTTATATTGCTTATAAATAGCACTTTTAGGTTCTGAAAGAATTCTTACTAATGCTTCTTCATCTAATAAATCAAGAGAAACTGTAACTGGCACACGACCAACAAACTCAGGAATTAATCCATATTTAATAAAATCTTGAGAAGTTGCTTGTTTTAACCATTCTCCAATATTTTTATCATTTTTATCATATACTTGAGCATTAAATCCTATAGAACTTTTCCCAACTCTATTTTCAATTATCTTTTCAAGTCCATCAAATGCTCCACCACATATAAATAAAATATTTGTAGTATCAATTTGTATAAACTCTTGATGTGGATGTTTTCTTCCACCTTGCGGCGGAACTGAAGCAACAGTACCCTCTATTATTTTTAATAGTGCTTGTTGAACACCTTCACCTGATACATCTCTAGTAATAGATACATTTTCTGATTTTTTAGTAATCTTATCGATTTCATCAATATAAATAATACCATACTCAGCTTTATCAATATCATAATCTGCTGCTTGAATAATTTTAAGAAGAATATTTTCTACATCTTCACCTACATATCCAGCTTCTGTTAATGCTGTTGCATCTGCAATAGCAAACGGAACATTTAATAGTCTAGCTAATGTTTGCGCTAAATATGTCTTACCTGAACCTGTTGGTCCAAGCATTAATATATTACTTTTTTGTAATTCTACATCAAAATCTTTCTCTGAAAGAATTCTTTTGTAATGATTATACACAGCAACAGAAAGAACCTTTTTAGCCGCTTCTTGACCAATTACATATTGATCTAAAAAGTCTTTAATTTCCTTTGGCTTAAGTAAATTGATTGTATCATCTTCATCATATACTGTGTCAAACTCGTCTTCTATAATTTCAGAACACACATCAATACATTCGTCACAAATATACACGTCTGGTCCTGCTATTAATTTACGAACCTGATCTTGTGTTTTATTACAAAACGAACATCTTAACTGTTTTCTATCATCATTACGACTAGCCATATAGTCACCTCAATCCTTATTGTCTTTTAATTATGCTATCAATTAATCCATATTCAATAGCTTCATCGGCACTTAGCCAGTTATCTCTATCTGTATCTTGCTCAATAATTTCTATTGGTTTTCCAGTATTAGCTGCTAATTCAGTATTTAATCTAAATTTAGTTTTCTCTATATGTTTAGCAGCTATTTGTATTTCTGTAGCTTGACCTTGTGCTCCACCTAATGGTTGATGTATCATAACTTCTGAATTTGGAGTTGCAAATCTCTTTCCTTTAGCTCCACCAGCTAATAAAAATGCACCCATACTTGCAGCCATACCTACACATATTGTAGATACATCACATTTAATATAATTCATTGTATCATATATTCCCCAACCAGCAGACACCGAACCACCTGGACTATTTATATACATATTTATATCCTTTGATGGATCTTCTGATTCAAGAAATAGTAACTGAGCAATAACTAAACTTGCTGTTACATCATTAATTTCTTCACCTAAAATAATTATTCTGTCTTTTAATAATCTTGAATAGATATCATATGATCTCTCCCCACGACTAGTTTGTTCAACAACATAAGGTACTAAACTCATAATATAACCTCCCTATAATATATAATACTTTACAATTTCTACATATTTCGTCAAAAATCTTATAATCAAATCTGCGATAGTCAAAAGACTATCGCAGGTTAAAATTTACACTTCTTTAGCTTCTGCTGTAACTAGATCAACTGCTTTTTGAACAGCTATATCTGATTTCATTGCTGCTTTTTCTGCATCACCAACAAGTTCTTTAATCTTATCAATTTCCATTTGATATTGTTCAGCCATCTTCTCTAACTCTTTGTTAAGTTCATCATCTGAAGCTTCTATCTTCTCCGCTTCAACAATAGCTTCTAATACTAATCTAGATTTGATACGACGCTCTGCTTCTGGAGTAAGAGTAACCATAAATTTCTCTCTATCCATACCTGTATATTGGAAATATTGCTCTATTGATAAACCTTGATATTGAATTCTTTGAGCAAATTCATTTATCATTTGTTCTTTTGTGCTTTCAATCATTGCTTCTGGAACTTCCATAGTTGCATTCTCAATAATCTTATCAATTATAGCACCTTCTTTTACGTTAAGTGCTTCTGATGCTTTTCTATCTGCAATATTTTTCTTAATATCTTCTTTGTACTCTTCTAATGTATCAAACTCAGATACATCCTCTGCAAATTCATCGTTTAATTCAGGAAGTTCTGTAGCTTTAATAGCATTAAGTTTTACTTTAAATACTGCTGGTTTTCCTGCTAAATCTGGTGCATGATACTCTTCTGGGAATGTAACATTTACATCAAATTCATCATCAATATTCTTTCCAACAATTTGATCTTCAAAAGTATCAATAAATGAATGAGAACCTAATACTATTTGATAGTCCTCTCCTTTTCCACCTTCAAATGCAACTTCATCTACAAATCCTTCAAAATCAATTGTTACTTCATCTTCTAACTTAGCTGCTCTATCTTCAACTGGAACTGTTCTTGAGTTTTGCTTTCTTACATTTTCAAGCTCGTTAGTTACATCTTCATCTGTAACTTCTACATCTACCTTCTCAACTTCTATTCCTTTATAGTCACCTAATGTAACTTCTGGCTTAAGAGCTACAGTAGCTGTATATATAAAATCTTTGCCTTTTTCCATTTGAACTGCATCAATCTCTGGTCTTGATACAATATCTAACTCTGAAGCTGTTGCTTCTTCAGGATAAGTATTTTGAATACAAATGTTTGCTGCTTCTTCATAGAACATCTCAGCACCATACATCTTCTCTAAGTAAGCTTGTGGTACTTTACCTTGTCTAAATCCAGGAACAGATATTTTACCTTTTTGCTTGTTATAAGCCTCTGTAATAGCCTTATCAAAATCTGCTGCTGCCACCTCTATAGTAAGCTTAGCCATATTCTTCTCTAATTTTTCTACTGTTAAACTCATTTTAACATTTCCTCCTTGTATATAAATAAATATTTATCTAATTTATAGGCAGTATAAATTACCGCATCACTTCTTGAATTATAACATAGTTTATTATGTAATGTCTAGTATCTATAACAAAAAAAGAAGAGGTGTATTAACACCTCTTCTCAGCATATTGCTTATTTACCAGCCATTTGCTCTTCTTGTCTCTTAATCATCTGTCTAACCATTTCTCCACCGATTGAACCAGTTTGAGCAGAAGTAAGATCACCATTGTAACCTTGCTTTAAGTTAACACCAATCTCAGATGCAACTTCCATTTTAAATTTGTTCATAGCATCCTTTGCGTTTGGTACTTCCATTCTGTTTGAACCACTATTGTTTGTCATATCTATTCACCTCCAAAATTTCTATAAGACTCTTACGTCTTAGTAGTATTATTTCTCATGAATAGAATATTATTATGGTAATTTATGGTTATCTAATTTTTCTCCTAAAATAGATTCCACTTATACCTGCTAATATAGCAATTACTCCAATTATTTCAACTGCATTTATATCACCTGTTTTTGGACTTGATGATCCTTTAAGTGTTGTAATACTTGGTGTTTTACTTACAGTATCTGTAGCATCATCCGTTATTGTACTTTGAGGATTTGAATTATTTTGGTTATTTGTATCATCTGGCACATCTGGTTTATTTATATTATCTTCTGTAGAAGTATCTGTAGAATCATCTGTATTATTTCTTGTCACATCATATACCATTGCATAAGTTGAGAATTTTCCACTTTCAAAAGTATAGGTAGTTGTATTGGCATCTATATCTGGAAGTACTGTACATCCTCCATTGTGAGTCCTTATAACTCTCAAATTATTCTTTCCTGATAGATTACCTAATGGAACTGTTACTTTAAGTGATGTACCACCAATTTCTTCAATTTTTTCTTTTGAAATAATATTTCCAACTGCATCAAATTTTATTTTATATAAAGTAATGTCTATATATGCTCCAACAACTGAACCATCTCCTATTAAATTATATATAACTGACACATCTTCACTAGATACAGTTGTAACATTCATCAATGATGCATATAATCTAAATTCAACAGCCCCTCCATCTTCAATTAAAGATATATCTTCACTTGTATAGTTTGCACTATCATATTCAAATATATCATCTAATCCCTTTACAGATATAGATGGAGTATCATCAGTTACTATTTCAACAGATGTATTTTTTCCACCTAGCACCATAAGTATACTATTAGTTGGAGATATAATTGAACCATTTTCAATTATTAATTGAATGGTATTTGTATATAATCCATTAGTAGCAACAATATTATAACTTCCATCTGGAATATTATAAAATTCAAAAGCTTCACCATTATTCTTTTCTACACTTCTAATGCAAGTATTACCATCATATAAAGAAACAAAAATACTTTGTTTTTTATCTTCTTCTGAAACATTATCATTATACTTAACCTTACCAATTATTGTACTTCCGATTTTGCTTCCATCTAAAGTCATAAATTTTCCTGTATAAGTAAGATTTTCTCCTGCTTCAGAAATAGCTATAACTCTATAATTATATACTGTATTTGGATCTAATCCATTAAATGCATGAGATAAAACTATATTTCCACTATCTTCAACGATTACATTAGGTGTTACGTTTACATAATTCTTATCTTTTTCTTTTTTGTATTGTACTTGATAAGCTTTTATTCCATAAGTACCTTTGTAAATAGTTGCACCAATATTAGCAGTAGTTTCAGATATATTAGTTACGGTTTTTATCTTCATACTCATTGGTTCAAATTTTGTTTCATCTGCAATATTGCCAGCCATATCTGCTACACTAATTGAATATGTTCCTTTATACTCTACAACAAAACTTCCTGTATAATTATTTGGATTTCCTTTTACTTGTGTCATTGTAACAGCAATATTTTTCCCATTATATTGAACCATAACACTATCTGGATCAACACCACTAAGATTATCTTTCACTGTAAAGTTAACAATAATATTTCCATCTTCCTTAACAGCTTTACCTAGTTTAACTGTTGGTTTTACTGAATCTACACATATATCTACACGAACTTCACCATCACACTTAAGCCCTGATTCTGATTTACTATATGCCATTATATGGTATATTCCTTCTTCATCTAGTTTTATACTCTCAATAGATGTTATAGCTGTTTCATTAATTGGTTCAGTGTCACCCTTCCACAACTTATAGTAAGTTATTACATTAGTTGTTCCATTATCTACATCTTGAGCTGGATGAATATTAACTTCTGGTATCTCATTATACCAATTATTATTACCATTACCTTCAATTGGATTAACTTCAATTATTGGTAATTCTGGTGTTGCTGACGAAATATTATTATATATAACCTCTAACTCTATTTCATTTCCAGCCTCATCTTCTGCACATAAGTAATAAGTACCTTTAGTTGTAAATGTTACAGAACAATTTGCTTCAACTTTATTACTGTCAGTTCTTATATAAGCTATACTATTTCTATTAGCATCTTTTACATCTATATACTTAATTCCACTTAAATTATCTGTTACTTTAAATTCAACGGTTCTCTCACTTACCCAAGTATCATCTCCACCACTTGTAATTTCAATAGCAGGAGGATTATTATCTACATTAAATTCTATAATCTCTGATTCAGTGTAGTTTTCTGCATTATCATATGCAATAACTTGTACTAAATGGGTTCCATTACTTGCTATAGCTTTTGTAAATTCAACTTCTGACTCTCTAGTCTCTGTATTAGAAACTTCTGTTATATTAGCATCTGCAACTCCATCAACAACCCACCTAACTCCATATATACCACTACCATTGTCTATTACTTTAGCAGTTATATCACCTCTACTATAATATTTACTATCTTCACTAGTAATGATTGATCCTGCTGGATTCTTAACATAAATGTCAACAGACGGTCCATTAGCTTCTACTATCCAAGTATTTACGCCATTCTTTACTAAATAGCATGGATTTGAAGGCGTACCTAATGTATTTCCTGCAACATCTGATACATAAAATGCAATGTTTTGGCAATTTCCTTCTATAACACTAAAACTTGCTTTATTATCAACAATAGCTATAGATGAATATGCTCCAGTTCCAAAAATATCATAATATAACATTGAATTTCCACTTGTATCTTCTTCAAAGGTTATATTAACATCTATAGTATTTCTAAAATAGTTTCCATGCTCTAGGAAACTTCCTATTCCAGATATTCTTGTTCCAACTACACCATCTAATACATTTCCTGTCCCTTGAGTAATTGTTGTATTGCTTATAACTGGTGGTGTACTATCAACTTTAATATCTTCTAATGCTCCTATAGAAGTATAGGCACCAGTTATTCTATTCTTTAACTGAATATTAAGAACATTGTTAGAACTAGTATATGTATCTTCTGTAATAGATACTGAATTAGCATATTCTCCATTATTAAGTTTAATCTGATTATAATAACCTGATCTAGCCTCTTTAGGAGATACAGTAACTCTCTTATACCAGCCATTTTCGCCTATATCACCAGATATTGTATAGTTAGTGTTAAGTATTGGTGCTTCTTGTAATACTGATAAATTTCCTTTGTTCTTAACTACTACTTCATAATTACTTATATTCCCTGTTGAAACATCTATACCATAAGTTCCTGGACTAATCCAAGCTTCGCTAGATACTACAAATCCTGATATACCCAAAAGTTTCTTTAAGGCAGTTTGGTCTGTTGTCTTTTCTGAATCAATAATATTCTCAGATAATTTACCACTTGGTACTTCTGCTATTTTAAAATTAGCAAATGCCTCATTCTCACCTGAATATATATTATTTGGATTAGTTGCCGTATACGATGCACTAGTTTCTATATATACAGTTCTTGGTTCAACATTACCTTTTACATTAACCTTATCACTTTGTAAAAAATAATTGTTTAATACTGATTCTGGAGTATTTCCTGTTACATTAAATGTAAGTCCTGTTAATAATATATCTTTATTATCTCCAACATTAGGATTATCAAAAGTTCCCTTTTGTCCACTACATTTAACTTCTAAACCATCTCCACTTGCTGCTCCAGTAAATATAATAGTTCCTACAGCAACATCCCTATTTCCATCATACATCTTATAATTATTAGAAACACCTGTAACTGTTATGGCACGTTTACCTACCATATACAATTTTTCATATGAATGAGATTTTGTTCCATCATTAGCATCTGTTACAAGAATGCTAAAAGTTATATATTCTGCTTCTCCATCTCCATTAGTATCAGTTATTTTTGTAGGTGTTCCAGAAATAGTTACTTTATGATTAGTATTATCTACCTGTATTGTTAGACCATATTCTCTAGCTTTATTAATATCAGTTGTACTAACAGAATAATTAAAGTCACTTCCATAGGACTCACCACCATCGTAAGTAGCAAAATATGCAAAAGAATCATCTGGCTTACCATATTGGAATGTTGCATTATCTCCTTCTAATGTAAACCCTACATATTCCCATACTGGATATAATCTAATTCCGTTTACACTATCTGAATACAAATCATCATTAATAACTTGGTTAAACGAATACTGCATTGTAGTTGCACTACTATCTGTGCTCCAACCAATTACATTATATCCTCTCTTTTTAAATCTATTGTTATTATCCTCTATATTATTAGGTGTATCATATACAAGTTGTGAACTAAATGACATAATTCCATTACTACATAATCCACTTGATTTATCTGCATCTGACAGGGTATATAAAATACTATACTTAACAGGCTCCCAATTAAGTGTAAATGTGTATTCATAATTATAAGTATTATTATTTAATGTATATTTAATATATCCACTTGAGTCAGGTAACATAGTACCACCATTTGGAGTAGTAATTGATACTAAATTATAACCTTTTCTTGAAACGTTATTTGCATCTATACTAACAATTGTCGATTCCTCACTTGATTTAATATGATCAATATATATATTTGATGCTGATGTTCCATTGTTTACACACCAATTATTCAAATTAATCTTATATTTTGAAACTGTTCTCTTAGCATAAAGAGTTAAATTAATACCTTCTTCTGGAACTAACATCTTGCTACCATTAGCATAGCAGTCTCCTGTTCCATCTTCATTAGTATACCAACCATCATATGTAATATATTCTGTATTATTTGGCAACGTAACATTTTCACCAATAGTTATGTATTCTCCAACCTCTGCATCAATAGCTATAAAAGACGGAGTTTCCTGTCCCCAACTATATCTAATGTTTACATCAACTCTAGGAGCTGCTTTAACAAAGTTAGGTTGTTCCTCCTCTTCAATTAATTCCTCTCCTTCTTCAATAACATTTCCTTCATACAACTGGTTATCATCTATCAAATCATTAGAGGCTGAGCTTGTAAATAAATATGACTGCGATATAAATAATACTATAACTAAAATTGTTGCAACTACTCTTTTTCCATTACCTTTACTCCAATAAAATAAATAAGATATAGCACTAATCATTGCTACAATTGCTAATGTTGGATATACAAATATTTTATGTTTCTTTCCGAATTCCAGTATTTTTTTAATTACCAAGTCCTTAACACTCATACTCTCACCTCATAATATATATATTATTTTCTTCAAATCAAATCATAATTATAACATTTTATCTATATAATTATATCATAACACACATTAAAAATAAACTATATAAAGTAATAAAACATAACATTTTGTACTATATTTAGTTATATCTCATTATATTTTATCGGCACAATTAAAATAAAAAAGAAGAGCTTTCGCTCTCCTTTTATTTTACATCTTCTGGACTATCATTCATTTCTTCATTTTCTTTTTCCATGGTCTGGCGGTATCAAGCCAGCCGTTTTCTTTCCAATATTCCCTATCTTTAGGAACACCCCAATTCATACGCTGCATAAATCTCATGCAGACAAAGTGAAATTTTTGCCCTAGACTTACCCTTACCTTCTTCTTTTCAACTCTCAAGGATAAAACCGCCATATCCTGTTCTGATTTCTCTAGTTTCTTTTTCTTAACATCTTTCAGGCACATTGCACCACTTGCAAACGAATAAGTCCATATAGCAGATATTCCCCAATTCTCAAGATTCGTTTTAATATCTGCTATTGCTTTTTTCATGCCACCGCCTGCGCCAGAAGCGATAATAACGGCTTTTTTGTAAAACATTGTTTCTTTTGGTCTATGGTTCATCCACCAGATGAAATGATGTTCAAATATTGACTTCAATGCAGCAGACCCTCGCATACAGTATACTGGTGTGGTGAAAATCAATAATTCAGCTTTATCAATTGCTTCTGTAATAGGCTTTAACTGTTCAAAATGAGGACAAAACTCCATACCATTTTCAAGGCACTGGCAACAGCCACAACAAAACTCTGGCATGTCCCGTGGTAGAAAAAGCTCTGTAATATTATCTTCTTTTTTTAACTTATCTGCCAATATCCTTCCGATATGATAAGACGTTCCCTTATGGCTTTGTCCATGAATCATTGTAATATTCATACCTTCTAATCCTCCTTGCTGTGGTACAAATGGTTGAATTGCTGAATATGCTGTTCCAAAACAGTGAGCACTTCTTGTTCTCTTTCCGGATGGCAGTCACATAAAGTCAACATTAGGTACATCGGAGCATAGAAATGAAGAGCCATAATCTGAGGAGATTCCTGTTTCATGACACCCACCCTCACGAGGAATCCGAATAGCATTCCTTGATAGGATAAGGGGTCCTCTATATATTGTTTTGAATAGAAGGCTGACAGTTTTTGATTTCGATATTGCTCTATCGTCAACATACGCCGAAACTTTCGCGCATAATCATCATGTAAAAAATAAAGAAATAACCCTTTACCCATATGAATCAACTGCTCTTCACTAATGTTCAAAAATAATTCTGCATCTATATTTGCATTTGTTCCATTCATCTGCATAGCAACCATTTGTTTTTGATAACGCTCCGACATTTCAACAAGAATTGCTTCAAAAATATCTTGTTTGCTTTTATAATGCTTATATAAAGATGGGGCTTTAATTCCGACTGCATTTGCAATATCGGCTACAGAAACACCTTCATATCCGTCAATAGCAAATAAGCCTAATGCCTCTTCCAGTATTACTTTCTTTGTTCCTTTTTCTCTCATTATCTCACCTCTCATAAGCTAACGTTCATTAGCTTCATTATAAGCTAATGCTTATTAGCTGTCAAGTGCAATTCATTTTTCTAACCCACTCCAATGGCATATCAGCTTTTAAATGCTCAGAGATTTTAAATTCAGCATATCCAATCGTCACTACAAATAATTAAATGTCAAAGGGACACTTCTTTATGTGAAGTGTCCCTTTTGCTATCCTTTTATTTTACATCTTCTGGATTATCATCCATTTCTTCATTTTCTTCATTTTCTTCATTTTCATATTCTAATTTAAGTTTTAAAGGCTTAGGATAATCTATATTATTCTCATACCATTCTTTAATAATTATTTTTGCTGCCGCCGTTAATGGTACAGCCATAAGCATTCCAAATAGACCTCCAATATTTCCACCTATTAAGATTGCTATCATAGTAAATATAGGATGAAGCCCTACACTATCCCCTACTATTTTAGGTGCTAACAAATTATTATCTATTTGTTGAACAATTATCATTGCCACTATAACCCATATAATAAGTATAAAATCACCGCTTAACAACGCAACTACCGATGCCAATACTGTTCCAATAACAGGTCCGATATATGGTATCATATTACATATTCCAGCTATCATACCAATAACAATTGCATAATCAACACCTATTATAGCTAATGCAATTGACGATAATATACCTACTATTATAGCATCTAATAATTGACCTTTTATATAATTATAAAATGTTACATGAACTATTTTAGCTGCTTTTGATAATCCATTTCCTAACTTGCTTTTTCTAAATATAAGGAAATAAAACTTCTTCCATATATCTATAAAATACTCTGTATCAATTAATAAATAAATACTAATAATAAAAGCTATAAATGCAGATACAACATTACTACTTATACTTACAATATTTTCAGTAACATTATTAAATATATTTACAACAAAACCTTGTATAGCAACAACAACTTCTTGTAATAGTTCATTAATATTAGTAGGAATAGGTAAATTATATTCTTTAATAAATTTCTCTATATCAGCTACATTAAAATTCAGATTCTCTATATATGCCATGATGCCATCAATAATTTTACTTATAGTAAGATTTTCTGATATTTTTCCACCAATCATAAAATATATTCCAATTATAAGTACCACTATCGCTGTAATCAGTCCTATATATGTAACTATTATTCCTATACTTCTTCTTACTTTAATATTTTTAAATATGTTTTTCTTATCTAAAAACTTTTCAATAGCATGAACTAAAGGATATAATAAATATGCTATTACAAATGCTATAATAAGAGGTTTTAACAATTCTGCTATTATAACCAACACAGAACCTACCCATACCAATATATTACCTATATTACCCAATACTCCATATGCAATATAAATAGCTATAGCTGTTAATACTACATATACACATATTTTAAACAAATTTTTATCATTTTCAAATTTCATATATACTCCTTACTATACTTTATCACTAGCATTTAACATCTTTTATAATAATATATAATTGTTTCCAATACAATTTATTTTCATAAATTTTTACAAATTATTAATATATTCGTATGCTGCCAATGCTGCAACTGCTCCATCTGCTGCTGCAGTAGTTAGTTGTCTTACTTTTTTTGTTCTACAATCTCCTGCTACAAATATTCCATCAACGTTTGTTTTGCAACTCTCATCTGATACAATATATCCATATTCATCTAATTCAATTAAATCCTTGTATTCTTCACAAGCTGGCATTTGTCCAACAGCTACAAAAAGACCATTAACATCTACTTCTCTCTCTTCTGAAGTTTTATTGTCTTTAATAACTATACCGTCTATTATATCTTCACCTTTAATATCTGTAATATTGTAATCTAAAAGTATTTCTACATTTTCTCTATTTTTTATAGCTTCTACTAATGCTGCTTCCCCTCTAAACTCATCTCTTCTATGAATTATATATACCTTATTGCAGTATTCTGATAAAAACAAAGTATCCTCAAGCGCTGTATTTCCTCCACCTGCAACGGCAACATCCTTTCCTTTAAAAAACATTCCATCACATGTTGCACAATATGAAACACCTGCTCCTACAAATTTCTCTTCGTTTTCTAATCCTAATGGTCTTTTCTTTGAACCAGTAGCAATAATTACACTTTTTCCTTCATACTCACCCGTATTAGTAAGTACAATTCTCTTATTATCTTCTAATTTAATCCCTGTAACCTTTACATATTCTACCTTTGCTCCTAAATCTATTGTTTGTTCATATAGGTTTGTAGCAAATTCATATCCTGTCATACTTTTTATTCCTGGATAATTCTCTACCTCTGAAGAAGTGATAATCTGTCCACCATAACTGCTTGACTCAAGTATAATAACATTTTTTCCTGAACGAACTCCATATATAGCAGCCGATAATCCAGCTGTACCTGCTCCAATGATTATAACATCATACATAACTAATCCTCCTAAACTAAAATATATCTATGTATCATTACTATAATATATTTCTTAATCACCATAATATCATTAATTATTGGTAAATAATAGTTATATTATACTTGAAATCTTTATTTTTTGTTGCTTATTTCTATTTAATATTTTAAAATATCTTATTAAGAACATATTATAAGGAGTATTATTATGGATTACAATTTTTTTGCTATGATGTCAAGAATGAAATATATAGATAGATGGGCATTAATGCGCAACTCAAGAAACGAAAATATATGCGAACACTCACTAGAGGTAAGTATACTTGCTCATGCCCTTGCAGTTATCAGTAACACAAGATGTGGGAATAGTTTAAATGTAGAAAAAGCCGCTCTTATAGGCCTATATCATGATGCTTCAGAAATTATAACTGGGGATATGCCTACACCTATTAAATATTATAATTCAGATATAAAAGATGCTTTTAAAGAAGTTGAAGATATTGCTAACTCAAAACTTTTGTCTATGCTTCCTGAAGATATTAGAACTTCATATGAGTCTATTTTTTTCAAACAAGAAGAAGATAAATATTTATGGAAGTTAGTTAAAGCTGCTGACAAGATTTCTGCTTTAATTAAATGTATAGAAGAATCCCATTCTGGAAATAAGGAATTCACTAGTGCTGAGCAAACTATTAGATATGCTATTAATAAACTAGATTTACCTGAGGTCTCTATTTTTATAGAGGAATTCCTTCCTTCATACGGCAAAACACTTGATGAATTAAATCCAAAATCACTATAATATAGCATATTACCATATAGCAAAAGAGTATCCTCTTTACTCTACAATATTAACTATAACATCCTCACATCCTATTCGGTTAATTATTATTCTATTTTATAATTCCTTAAATGCGTTATCTAAATCAAATATTATATCATCAATATGCTCTGTTCCAATTGATAATCTAATTGTATTTGGTTTAATTCCTACTTCTTGTAACTCTGCTTCTGTCATTTGAGAATGTGTTGTTGATGCAGGATGTATTACTAAAGATTTTGAATCAGCAACATTTGCAAGAAGTGAAAATACTTGTAGGTTATCAATAAACTTCATAGCTTCCTCTGCTCCGCCTGTGATCTCAATTGTGAAAATAGAACCTCCACCGTTTGGAAAATATTTATTATATAATTCATGTGTAGAACTATCAGTCAATGATGGATGATTTACTTTCTCTACACTAGGGTGATTATTTAAGAAATCCACAACCTTAATAGAATTTTCAACATGTCTTTCTACTCTAAGAGATAATGTCTCAAGCCCTTGAATAAATAAAAATGAATGAAACGGTGAAATAGTAGCTCCTGTATCTCTAAGTAGAATCGCTCTAATACTTGTTACGTATGCTGCTGCTCCTACTGCCTTAGTAAAGCTAATTCCATGATAACTTGGATTAGGTTCTACAAGAGATGGAAATTTTCCTGATGCTTCCCAATCAAACTTACCACTATCAACTATAACTCCACCTATTGCTGCACCATGTCCACCAATAAACTTAGTAGCCGAATGCACTACTATATCTGCTCCATATTCAATAGGTCTTACTAAATAAGGTGTTG
>JAVBSN010000055.1:0-23478 GCA_031547045.1 Lachnospiraceae bacterium | reverse complement strand
ATGATAGGGGTCTCCAAAACCTTTGGTGGGGGTTCGATTCCCTCATCCCCTGCTATTAATAAAAGAGCTATAAATCTAGATTTTTCAAGGATTTATAGCTCTTTTTGTTTGTTGTTTTGGATTGTTTCAGAGTGGTTTAGGCTACTCTGAGCAAAAAAATTATTGCATCTGTTCTTTAACTCTATATTCAACAATATCTTTAATTAAATCTAGAGGTAATGGCTTATTTAGTGGAAATTGTATGGTTCCTTTAGAGGTTTTATAATCATTTAATCTATCTTTGAAAGCTATAATACCTTCTGGTTGAGGACAGAAATCAATGTGTTTCTCATATACAATAAAATGAACTAACCATCTACCGTTTAAATCATATGCGATCATTCGCATAGAGAGCTCTAGCACTTCTGTAGCAAGAGGAGCCGCATTTTTTATTATTTGACGAATTTCTCTAAGTTTTTCTTGTGTTTCGGAAGGAAAACTTTCAATATAAAGATCAATCTCATTCATACTATTACCTCGTTTATTATCACCATTTATCACTCGTGATAAATAGGTTACAACCTGTTCACTAATCCCCATTATAACATAAATAATATATAATTACTATTAGTGATAATATTCAATAGGTAGCAAAAATAAATAAAATGTAATGGTAAATAGTATATATAACTGGTACAATTATAATAACAAATAATTCATTGGATAATTTTACAATTGTTAAAGGAGGTACAGGGATGAATAAGAAAATACAGCTTTTAATTAACATGATAATAAAAGGTATTCTAGGCTTTGTCATATTAGGATTATTACTTTTTGGATGTGCAGGTAGTATATATTATATAAATGGATGGGTATTTATAGTGGCTTTATTTGCATTAATGTTAGTTATGGGTATTGTATTGTTAATTAAATATCCTGAGACATTGGAACGGCGATTAAAAAGCAAAGAAAGTGAAGATTCTCAAAAATGGTATATAGCTATTATAGGTATATCTTTTTTGCTATCCTTTAGCATTGCTGGATTGGATTATAGATTTAATTGGACACAGGTTGAATTTTGGGTAGTGATAATAGCATTAATTTGTATGATTATAGGATATGGGTTGTATAGTGCAGTTATTATTCAAAATGCTTATGCATCAAGAGTTGTAGAGGTGCAGAAAAATCAAACTGTAATTAGTACTGGTTTATATGCTATAGTACGTCATCCAATGTATTTAGCTACTATGATTTTATTTATTTCAATGCCATTTGTACTAGGTTCGTATATTGCTATAATTCCGATGTTGGTATTTCCTATAGGATTGGTATTGAGAATAAAAAATGAAGAAATTATATTAGTATCAGGATTAGAAGGATATTCAGAATATATGAAGAAAACAAAATATAGATTAATGCCATTTATTTGGTAGGTTATTAATTCAAATAATTGTATTGGAGAGATTAGTCAATGTGTTATAATGAGTGCAAGCAGGCTTGAGAGAAAATAGGTTTCACACAAACAGTGGCGAATGTTGATTATAAGCTGTGCTTGTTAATATGATAGAGGTTAGAGGTATATAGAATGAAATTTGTTATACAAAGAGTAAATAAGGCTTCAGTAGAAGTAGATAATAAAATTATTGGAAAGATTGATAAAGGTTTTCTCGTTTTTGTTGGAGTTGGAGGAGAGGATACAAGAAAAGAAGCTGATAAGTTAGTTAGTAAATTGGTTAACTTAAGAATATTTGATGATGAAGAAGGAAAGACGAATTTAGCGTTAAAAGATGTAGGTGGACAGTTGTTAATTGTATCACAATTTACTTTATATGCAGATTGTAAAAAGGGTAATAGACCATCATTTATTAATGCAGGTAAACCAGATGTGGCAAATGAGTTGTATGAATATATTGTAAGTGAATGTAGTAAGCAGATAGATGTTGTAGAGCATGGAGAATTTGGTGCAGATATGAAGATAGAGTTAATTAATGATGGGCCATTTACAATAATATTTGATACAAGAGATATGTAATATTAGAATGTATATAGAATAGAGCGAGTAGGCATTATAGAGTAATGTTAATCTGTAGATAAAATAGTAAAAGGGATGAATAAGATTCATCCCTCATTTATTATAAACTATAGTAAATAGACATATCTATAAACCCGCCTATTATAACTGAGAAGTAAGGTACAAATAGGCAAATGGCAGGAAGTAAATTCCAAGATGTACATAATCCCTTCTGCTCTAGAGAACATATATTGCTAAAACTATAAAAATATTTATTAATTAATCTATATAAACAAAATCCAATGATAGTACCTATAGTATTTAAAATAATATCATCTATGTCACTTCCTCGTATTAAAAATAATTGAGAGCATTCAATAAGAAATGATATTGATATTCCAAATAGTAGAGTGTATCTAAATTTTCTAAGTGGTTTACTAAGTAATGGAATAAATAATCCAATAGGAATAAATAAAATAATATTGCCTAATATATTTTTAATAGCATAAATAATATTATGATGTTTAATCGCTGAATTTATAATGATTTTAATGTTTTCAAATGGTACTATGGCAACCCTAGATAAATCTATGTTAGTATGAAATCCACTTATTGGAGAGATTCCAGTGAGTTTATAGATACATAGCATTGCAGTTGTAAAAATCATACATATCAGCAAATGAGAAGAATTAGCCTTGTAGTGTTTATTGGTTAAATAAAATATTATAAATACTGTGAACATAGCTGCATATGTAAATATTAAATCCCTAATGAAAATAATCATTTAATCAACTCCTTAGTATTTTTATAGTGTAAATATAACACATTATAAGAAAGAGTTTTTTGATATAAAGTGAATAAAATCTTAATTTAATTATAAGATTATTACGAAAATAGGGGTATAAAAACAGCTTATATTTATAGGATTTATTTCTCGTCAAAAGTTTATATAAAATGTATATATTGGTAAGAATTATTTAATAATTGGTACAAACTTTGTACATAAATTTGAGGTATTATATAATTATCAAATATAAATAAGCAATTACATAAGGGTTGGTGCTTGAAAATGGGGTTCTTGTATCAGCCCTCAACCTAACAACAATACTTTATTTATAAGGTTATAATATATAATATACGACAATCAATAAAACAAAGAGTCTTCAATATTGAAGACTCTTTGTTTTATTAATAGGTATACTATAGAGTAGAAGCTCTATGAGCAATATTTTGTTGAAAATTAATTACATCATGATTATATTCCTCATCCATAAATTTGGAAGTAATTAGAAAGTCAGCAGTAGCTTTATTGTTAGCAATCGGTATATCATAAACTTGAGCTATACGTAATAAAGCTTTAACATCAGGATCGTGAGGTTGTGCTGTTAATGGATCAGAAAAGAATATAATTAAATCAATTCGGCCTTCAACTATTTTTGCACCTATTTGTTGATCACCACCTAAAGGGCCACTATTATAGCCTCTAACAGGTAAATTAGTTCTGTCAGCAATCATTCTAGCAGTAGTGCCAGTTCCACAAAGGAAATGATTTTTTAGAATGTCTTTATTCTCATCACACCAGTTTATAAGTGAAGGTTTTTGACTATCATGAGCAATTAATGCAATGTTTTTTTGTTTATCAATAGTTAAAGTTATATATTCGTTATTCATATTTAAAAGTATCCTCCTAAGTAAGATTTTAATACTAGTCAATTAAAGATTAACACAAATTTCAACTTATTGCTATCTATTATTTTATATAAGAATAGCTTACAATTGCAATTATTTTATTTTTTAAAAAAATTCAAAAAATTTCAAAAATAGTGTTGACATAGGGATGGTGTTATGATATTATTCTATTTGTTGCTGTGGTAAATACTTAAGCAACAAGATATGCGCGAGTGGCTCAGCGGTGGAGCACCTCCTTGCCAAGGAGGGGGTCGCGGGTTCGATTCCCGTCTCGCGCTCTTTTTATTTTAAAAGCCTAGAGAAATGTTCTCTAAGCTTTTTTTGTTTAACTAAGATTCAGATACATTGGTGCAGACTTCTCTTCTGGCAGAAATACTAGCTAGCATATCAGCTAATGTGGTTAAATCGGCTGCTAATAGTTCAAGTTGTTCAGTATCATCGATACATTCACTTATTTGGCAAGCTAATAGTGATAGGGCAAATAGATCAACACAGTTATTATTCATAATATACTAGTACTTTTTTATTAGCGTATGCATTTATAAAGTAATTGATACAATTTAGATTAATATATGAATAATTGTATTATTTTACAAATACATGGTATATATTACTATGATACAAAATATAATATTAATGGTATGATTTTTATATCAAATAATATTATAGGTTGGTGATATAATGAGGAATGAAGAAAAGCATAAAATAAATGAAGAAAAGTTGATGGAAAAGAAGGCAAAAGATGCTGAAGATATAAAAGAATTAATTAAATTAAAAGAAAAAGTAGAGAAAAATCAAGAAGCTTTTAAAGAATATGATAAAGAGGTTAAGAAATATCCATATTCATGTTTATTGTAAATATAATCACTTACGTATTTATTTTTGAAAATATACAAAGACTTATATAGTCCTCAAAAGTTAAAATAGAAATCTAACTTTTAAGGACTATTTTGTACTTATTTATAAGAATTTAATATTATTTATTTAATTACCACCAGGTCCATCACGTCTAGGTCTTTCAGACTCAGGTAAAGGTTCTACATAATCCTTTGCGTTGTCTTGTGGCAAATCAATTTCAGGAATATTTCCGTCATCATAAACATTTTTAATGGAATTCTTATTAGAATTTTGCTTACTAGATTGTTTCATAATAACACCTACCTTTCATAAATAGTATTTACATTTTTAAAAATTAAATACTGAATAAATTATTACGGTTTATTTAAAGTTTATAACATTTATTGATTATGTAAAATACAGTGGTATAATGAAAGAAGATATAATATTGGTATTTAATGTAACTAAAAACATGGAGAATGATTTTATGAATTATTTAAATAAGATTCTTAAAAATTCCATATTTAAATTAGCAGGATTATCTGTAACTATTAATCTAATAGTTGAAATATTAAGTAGACGATCTCTAATAGGTGGTTTTAAGTTTATTATTAAATCACCAGGATACTTTTTAGTTAGTGGTATAATTATTTTTATAACACTATTAATTTGTATGCTATTTAAGCGTAGGGCATTTTTAGCTAGTTTAATATCATGCATTTGGTTAGGAGCAGGAATAATTAATTGTATTGTTCTAGGGTTCAGAGAAAAACCATTTGCAGGTTCAGATATATTAATGGTTAAATCAACCATTGGAATAATAGATAAATATTTTAATAATATGCAAATATGCTTAATTGTAGTGGCTATAGTAGCTGTAATTTCTATATTGGCATATATGTGGTTTAAATTGCCACAGAGTCAAGTTATTAGTAATAAATTAATATATAGCATATGTATGTTAGTATTAATAGGTATCGTAATAATATCCTTTAATAGAGAAACAGAAGCTAAAAATATATCTTCTAGTTTTAGTAACTTATCAAGTGCATATGATGACTATGGATTCGTATATTGTTTTTCTAATAGCGTAGTTAACATAGGTATTGATAGACCATTTGATTATTCAGAAGAGACAGTTGAAAAAATTTTAAATGAAATGTCTGGTAATGGTAACGAAACGACCCAAAGTATAGAGACACCTAATATTATATATGTTCAGTTGGAATCTTTTATGGATTTGCAATATGTAGATAATATGAAGGTATATGATGATTATTTAACCAACTTTAGGCATCTAAAAGAAAATTATACGTCAGGTAAATTAACAGTTCCTGTTGTTGGTGGAGGAACGGCAAACACAGAATTTGAAGTTTTAAGTTCTATGAATATAGGTTTTTTTGGAGCAGGAGAATACCCTTATAAAACTATATTAAAAGATAGTACATGTGATAGTATTGCTTATAATATGAAAGAACAAGGATATGCAACTCATGCAATTCATAATAATGATGGAACTTTTTACGATAGAGATAAAGTATATGCAAATCTTGGATTTGATGTATTTACACCTATAGAGTATATGTATAATGTAGAATACAATTCTAAGGGATGGGCGAAAGATGATATATTAATTGAGAATATTAGAGAGGCGATAGAGAATACAGAAACACCAGATTTGGTATTTGTAGTAAGTGTTCAAGGTCATGGAAAATATCCGTCTGAGATTATTGAGAGTGAAGATAATGTAACAAGTAATAATAATGTTAATCTTGAAACAGATAGTGATAATGTGGAAGAGATAAATAGATTAGATTATTATATTAATGAAACTAACCAAATGGATGGTTTTATAGGTAATCTTATTAGTTCTATAGAAGAAATAGGAGAACCAACAGTAATAGTATTTTATGGTGATCATCAGCCTAATCTAGATTTTACGGAAGAGAATCTAATTGGTATAACAAGATACAACACTGAATATGTTATTTGGGATAATATAGGGCTTAATAAAGAAGACGAGGATATATATTCATATCAATTAGCATCAAAGGTATATGATTGTACTGGAATTATGGAAAATACAATGGCAATGTATCATAATGTTTACAAAGATAATAAACAATATCAAGAAAATATGAAAGTGTTACAATATGACATGTTATATGGCAAGTTATATTCTTGTGATAATAATGAACTATACCAATCAACAAATATGAGATTTGGTGAGGGTAATATAATAATCAGCAATATAGTGATTGACGGATATGGATCTTATATTTATGGAGAAGGATTTAATGAATTTTCAAGAGTATTAGTTAATGGAAAAGAAAAGGATTCAGTATACATTGATTATAATACAATTAAGTATAATGGTAATGAATTAGGATTAGAAGATGAGATATCTATTGTACAGGTTGGAGAAGATGGAAAGCAATTAGGAAGTTCACAAAGCTATATAATAAAATAGAAGCATCAATTTCTATAATGAAGTTGATGCTTCTATTTTATTTAATTTGAAATTATCATACCCCAAGTATCTATTTCTAATATACTGCCATCAATAGCGTTTAAACTAATTTTAATAGCGGATGAATCTCGTTCAATAAAATTCCATGCTGGGACTAGGGCATAAGTACCTTGATTTTTATCTGTTGCTACTCTCATAAGATCTAATCTGATTTCTGATATATTTATAAGCGTATTAGAGGTGTTATAAGGATTGTTAGCATAATTTTCACTAAAAGCTATATTAGCAATGCTCATTACATCGTCAAAATCAAGAAGAGGAGTATCATCACTAGTAATTTCTACTATATCTAGAGGATTACCATACTCTAGAGTAACAATGCCACAATCAAATACAGTAAAGATTAAACATTCATAACCATATTCACATTGAAATGATTCACCTTCTGATTTGTATATTGGGAAAAAGGGATCATAAGTATTAGGTTGAGTATAATGTCTAACATCATTAATTGTTTTTTCGTAAAATATTTTATATCCACAATTACCTGATTCTTCAACTGTATTTAAGGTAAAGTAATCAGATAATGGTAGTGAATAAGCGGTAGTAACTAAATTAAGATATTTTGACGCAGACATATCAGTAATGCCTAATTGCTTAACCATATCATCACATATTAGTATAGCTTCATCTATAGTATACTTACATTTATTATTAGCTGGTATTGATATATCATAATAAAAAGAAGCATTATTTGAAAAAGGATGGTATTCTAGTTGATTTAGACTATAATCCCCCCAAGCAGGTTGATTCGAGGCATCTATGGATATTGTTAGATTTGTGGAGTTACATCTGCTACTATCATATTGTTGGAAAAGCATTTCACATGGAAGATTATTATAAGTTCCAACAAGGTTACAAGTGTCCACATCATAGTTATACATATCGGATATACTTTTGTTGAAGTCATAATTAGTATTATTTGTTAAATTAGGAGTTTCACTTGCAGAGCCTATTAAACTATTGTAATAATCTAAATCTTTATTGTATTTTGAATAATTAGCAGAACCAGTAACAACTTGACCTTCATTAGGAGAAGTCTTATCACTTGTACATATTATATCTTTTAGAGTTTCTTTTTCAGAGATAAATGTATTTAGTTCTTCTACTGAATATTCTTCAATAGTACGTTTATTATAATATTCACTATTGTCAAATATGCTATCTGCTATATTTTTAATGCCGTCAGAATCTATATCGTGTCGCTTCATGCTTGCAACAGGTAGTTTTTGAGAATCAGTACCAATAATATCGGCATTAATCTCTACAAAGATTTTTCCTTCTTTATTTGTAAAAGAAGTTTCTATGTGACCAGTTTCCATAGGATTGTCGTTGGAAGTATTATTATTGCTAGCTGAATTATTATTACAACTAGTTGTAAGTAGTAAAATAATAATGCTTATTGCAATAGTTGTAAGTTTAAATAATTGTTTTTTCATTGTTATATCCTCCAATTCTTAAAATGTAAGTTTAATACATACTATCATATTCTACTATACTACCATCTATAGCATTTAAACGAAGTTTAATTTCAGATGATTCTTTCTCAATAAAAATCCATACTGGTATTAAAGTATAGGTATCATCAGATTCATTAGAAATTATTCTCATAAGAGTTAGTTCTATTTTATCTATGTTTATACATCCGTTAATAGTAGTATTATAAGTATTATTACCATAGGTTTCATTAAAACCTATATCAGCAATACTCATAATATCATCAAAATCAAGAAGAGGAGTGTTATCACTATTAATATCGACTATCTCTAATGGATTACCATATTCTACTGCAACAATACCACAATCAAATACAGTAAAGATTAAACATTCATAACCGTATAAAAATGTATAATCAAAAAGATTGGATGAATTTCTATTTGTATTCAATAATGGTTCAAAAGCATGGCCAATAGGAGTATAATTATGTGTTCCATTTATTGTTTTTTCATAATAAATTCGATAGCCACAATTACCAGATTCTTTAACAGTATTAAGTGTATAGTAATCAGATAATGGTAACTCATAGGCAACAGTAACTAGGTTGGCATACCTTGAAGCTGTCATATCTGTAATACCTAATTGTTTAACCATGTTATCACAGAGAAGAACAGCATCATCTATGGTGTATTTACATCTATTATCTGCTTCTTCAGATATATTATAAAAAGAAGAAGGAGTATTTGAAACATTATAATAACTTAATTGGTTCAAATTATATTCTCCCCAAGCAGGTTGTTCTCCAGCATCAATAGATATTGTTAGATTTGTAGAGTTGTATTCATTACTATTTAAAGATTCAGATATTTCATATTTTTGAAATAACATAGTACAAGGAAGGTTATTGTATGTTCCCACAAGAGAACAGTCTTCAACACTAAAATTATCGACTGGATAGCCCATACTAGAAATTGGATTATAAACATACTCAATATTACTTGTTAATACAGGGTCTGTATTTGCAGAGGATTTCAGACTGTAGTAATAGTCTAAATCCTTATTATATATTGAGTAATTTGCTATACCAGTAATAACTTGACCTTCATTAGGAGAAGTCTTATCGCTAGTACAGATTATATCTTTTAAAGATTCTTGTTTTGAAATTAAAGTATTTAATTCTTCAATAGAATATTCTTCAACAGAACGTTTATTGTAAAATTCACTATTGTCAAATATAGCAGTTGCCATATCTTCAGCGTTGTCAGAATCTATATCATGACGTTGAACAGTGGCTACAGGCAATGATTGAGAATCACTACCAATTATATTAGCATTAATATTAGCAACGATTTCACCTTGATTATTTTCGATAATTGTTTCTATATGACCAGTTTCCATAGGCTCATCATTGGAATTACTGTTGCTATTAGTATTGGAATTAGTATTACAACTAGTTAAAAGTAAAGCAGTAATAAGACTTATTGTAATAGTAGTGATTTTCATAATTGATTTTTTCATTAACTAATCCTTTCTATTTAATTATTATCAATAAGTAATAAAGTCATTTGTAGGGATGGTTATTATACTTCCATCAATAGCGTTTAATGAAAGTTTGATTTTATAAGAATCTTTTTCTAGAAAAACCCATACAGGTATTAATGAATAAGAATCTTTGTCTTCATCAATAGTTATTCTCATAAAGTCTAATCTTATATTATCGATATTAATACAGCCGTTAGTGGTTGCATAATACTCATCGTTACCATATAGTTCGTTAAAAGCTACATCAGCAATACCAGTAATATCATCAAAATCAAGAAGAGGAGTATCATCACTAGGTATATCAACAATATCTAGTGGATTAGCATAGTCTACAGTAACAATGCCACAATCAAATACGGTAAAGGCTAAACACTCATATCCGTATGCCATATGATATGAATTATCTTCATCTTTTATATATAATGGAGAAAAAAAGTTAGCTGAAAGTGGTGAATAATTATTTGTTCCATTTATAGTTTTCTCGTAGAATATTTGATAACCACAATTGCCAGATTTTTCGACAGTATTTAGTGTATAGTAATTAGATAATGGCATAGCATAAGCAGTAGTCATTAAATTACAGTATCTAGAAGCAGCCATATCGGTAATACCTAATTGCTTAATCATGGTATCGCATAGAAGGATAGCATCATCTACAGAGTATTTACATTCGTTGTCAGCAGGTGTTGATATATCATAGAAGTTAGATTCCTTGTTTGATAGAACATGGTATTCTAACTGATTTAGAGTGTAATCGCCCCAAGCAGGTTGTTGGGAAGCATCAATTACTATTTCTAAATTCGTTGTGAAAAAGGATGGATCAATTGAAGTTTTGAGCCCACCTACTTTGAATAAAGAGGAATCCATTTTCATGAACCACATCTCACAAGGAAGATTATTATATGTTCCAGAAAGAGCACATACAGGAAATGAAAAATCCATGCCAGTTTCATCAGATGATGTTATATAGTCGGTTATAATAGTTGAATTAGATGTTGTGCTAGCAGAATTTTTTAAAGATTCATAATATTCTAACTCCTCAGTAAAGGCTGAGTAATTTAAAGAACCAGTAACAACTTGACCGCTTTCTGGACTTGTCTTGTCACTTGTACAAATTATATTTTCTAGAGCTTTAGTTTTTTCTAGTAGAGTATCTAATTCATCAACAGTGTATTTTTCTACAGCACGTACAGAGTTGTATTCACTGTTATCAAATAAGTTATCAGCGAATGTCACGATGTCTTCGGAATCAAGATCATGACGTTCTAGAGTTGCAACGGGAAGAACTTGAGAATCATCACCAATTATATTTGCATCAATGTTTACAAAAGTTTGTCCCTCTTGATTTTCAATAGTTGTTTGTAAGTGACCAGATTCCATTGGGTCTTCTGTGGAATTGTGATTATTAGTACTAGCTGAATTAGTGTTACAACTAGTTAAAAATAATGCTGTAATAATACTTATTGTAATAGCAGTTTTTTTAAAGATTTGTTTTTTCATAAATTGCCCCCTTAATTATTAATATAAACATAGTATAAGATATAAATCTTTAATTTATCTTAATGTATTATTTAATATAGAAAAGAATCATCTTACTGATTGTAATAGTAGTAGTTCTGAAAATATGTTTTCTCAAATAGTTTCCTGAAAATTTATGTTTTATTCTACGGTTAATCCAGAATATCTATCAATTTTACTACCATCAATAGCATTAATAGTTATTATTGGATTATAGCTATCATCATAATAGAAATCCCATACAGGTATTAAAGTGAATGTATCAGCATCCAAGTTATCAGAAGATCTAGCTAATCCTAATTGAATTCTAGATATATTAATTGGAGGAGAAGATGCAGATCTATCTTCGTAAGCCTCTGATAAGTATATATCAGCAAAACTTAATATAGAATCTATATCTAAAATAGTAACATCTGTAGAGGTAATATCTTCTATAGTAGTAGGGTGTTTATAATCCATAGATATAATGCCTGAGTCCATAACCGTAAATACAATACATTCTTCACCATAGATACTGTTTATATCAGCCTCTTTATATAGAGATGGATTGGCATCTCCAGTTATAAGGGTAGTTAGATTATAACTAATTGAATTAATGGATTTTCCGTAGTATAGCTTATAACCACAATAACCAGTTTCAAGTGGTTTGCCATATTGATAACCAGTAGGAGAGGTATTGTAAGCAATAACAGATAGATTACATATATCCATAGGAGCCATGTTTGAAATACCCAATTTTTCTAATAAGTCATTACAAAGAGTGGTTGCATCTTCAATAGAATATACACAATCATTTTCAATATTTGAATTATTAGAGGCAAAATCATCATAGTTTACATCACCAATACTAACATTGTCATATAAATATTTTTTCCAAACAAATTTACCCATATCATACAAATCAAATTGTACGGAATGTTCTCCTCTAAACAATAATTTACAAGGTATGTCATTATATGTACCATCTATACCACATCCATGAAATGTAGCAGTATTATAGCCGTCGGAGGTATACTCATTATCTTCATTAACACCGTTACTAGGCCATTGATAGTCTATATCAATAAATTTAGGTGTAGAATTAAGTACATCTTCGGATACATTATCAGTACATCCGTTGACAGCATCAACAAGATAGTGGCAATCAAACATTTCCCAAGAATAGTAATTAGCATCAATTTTATTGTTATTATATAGGTTCTCTAAATCTTCTATCTTTGCTTCCAACTCAATAATTAAATCAGTTGATATATCTTTTGTATAGGTAACAGTATCAATAGTTTTAGCTGTAGAATATTCAGAATTATCAAATAGACCATCAGCTATACGTATAATATCTTCGTCAGTAAAAGCATATCTTTTAGTAGTGACAACAGGAATATTTTTAGCTTCGGGATAGATAACATCAGCATCTATTTTAGCTACAACAATATCCTCAGAGTTAATAATATCTTGTGTAATATGTTCAGGCTTAGAAGTAGTAGAGTTTATATCTTGGGGATTGGTAGAGCAACCCGCTAATAAACTCATTGATAATATAAATATTGCTGTTAATTGTTTTTTCATAATAGGTTTCTCCATAAATATTATTTTTATTTTACAGTTTGGCTAGTAAAGAGATTAATCCGACTACCATCAATAGCATTAATAGTTAATACTGGAGTGAGGTATGAGTCAGAGCTACCTGAAGTATTATCTTCATAAAAATCCCACACAGGAACTAAGGTGTAAGTAGTATCATCCCGCTCATCTATAATTCTTTCTAATCCAAATTCAATCTTAGAGATACTAAATGGTGATACTCTATTACTTCTTTCTTTTTCATCTAGGAATGTATCTAGAAAATAAGAGTCAGCAAATTCCATTATGGTGTCAAAATCCAAAATAGGAGTGTCAGTGGAAGTAATATCTTCTATAACATTAGGATTATAATATTGCATGGATATAATACCTGAGTCCATAACAGTAAATATAATTGATTCATGACCAGTAAGGTCTCGCTCGTCAGGAGTGGTCATATAATCAAAGCTACCAGTTGCATATAATGAAAAATTTGCATTTATACTATTGATTGATTTCCCATAATATATTTTATAACCACAGTATCCATTATCTATAGAAGCCCCATAATGTATCCCTGTAGTAGAGATATTATATGCATTAACCGAAAGATTTTGTATATCCATTGGAGCCATATCTGATATGTTTAAGGAATCAAGAAATTCATTACATATATCAACAGCTTGACTAGAAGAATATACACATTGATTATCTATATCAGGATTAACTGATACAAAGTTTTTGTACTTGTCAATATCTAGATTAATTTGATTATAAGTATAGTCTTTCCAAGCTTTTTCATTTTCTCTATCTATAGTTACCCCCATAATTTCATTATGAAATGCGTCTGGGGAAATATAAAAATATAGAGTGCAAGGTATATCATTATAAGTTCCTTCAAGACGACAACTTGTATCTGGATTAGTAATATATGAAACTTGCTCGTCACCATTTTCATCTATATAGTAAGATGGATAGGTATATGAATTATCAGCAATTTCATAAACAGGTTTATTGTTTGCTTCTAATGGAGCTGTAAGAAGTAAATCATTTAATTCATCAATATAATGAGTATTAGTAAAATCAATACCCCAGTAAGAGTCATAGTCAAGTGTTCCATCGTTATATAATTGCTCGGCATCTTGAATAGATAGGGTAGCCTTCTCAATCTCATCATTAAGCATATCAATAGAGTATTCTTGATAATTTAATTTCCTATAATATGTTGAATTATCAAAAAGCAAATCGGAAATATTCTTAATATTAGAGTTGTTAAATTCATATTTTTTAGTAGTTGCAACGCAGTAACTATCGTATTGAGTCAATGTAACATCAGCATTTATCTTAGCAATAGTGTTGCCCTCGCCGTTTGTTATTTCTTCCTCAATATGAGTAGTGCCACTATCACCTGTAGCTGTTTCAGGAATATCATTAGTTTCAGTTGTACATCCTGTGAATGTACATAATGAAAGCATAAAAAGTGCTCCAAAAAAATAGTTGGTTTTTAAATGATTTCTTTTCATAAATATGTCCCCTTGTATATTTATATATTAATTCATACTTACCCCTGAAAATACATTCATTTGACTACCATCAATAGCATTTATAACTAGTAAAGGTACAAATGAATTACCATCATAAAACGTCCACACTGGAATCAAAGTAAATGAGTCATCATATATAGTATTAGCAGTTCTAGCTAGTCCAAATTGTATTCTAGAAACCTTAACAGAACTACTACCTAGATTACCATCATAATATAGGTCTAATAAATAGCTATCAGAAAATGTTAGTACGGAATCTAAGTCTAAAAGAGTATTAGAAGAGGATTCAATATTAGTTATTTCCGTTGGGCAATTATATACCATAGATATAATACCTGAATCCATAACTGTAAATATAATGTATTCTGAACCGTATACGTTTCCAGCACCTTTATCATATATAGCAGAGTATTCTCCAGTGGCAATTGTACTGGTTATATTAGTATTAATTGAATTAATTGATTTTCCATAATATAGTTTATAACCACAATAACCAGTATCAGTTTGTACGCCATAATGATACCCAGTAGGAGATGTGTTATATGAAGAAACATGAAGATTGCTTATATCCATTGGTGCCATATTAGCTATACCAAGAGTTTTAAGCATGGCATCACACATGTTTGTTACTTCTTCAATAGAATAAGAACATTCATTTTTTATATTATTATCAAAAGAAAAGAAATGTCTTGATTCAGGTAAGCCTATTTCTATTTCACTGTAAGTGTAGTCTTTCCATACGGGTGTATCGGCAGTATCTATTTCTAGTTTGAAATTATTATCAGGACTAAATAGTAATGTACAGGTTAAATTGTTATAAGTACCTTCTAAATCGCATCTTGTTTCAGTTCCTTCTTCTGTAACAGTAAGATTGTCTGTATTAGGATCATAGAAATAAGAGTCGTTCATATCAAAAAAAGGAGATCTTACATCATAAAAATCAAGAACAGGAGTAATGACTACTTCACTAGGTGCAGAATTAGCATAATAATTAAGTTTGCTTATACGAGCATTACAAGCATATATTTCATCAATATAGTGATAGTAATCAATATATTCATTGTTATATAAGTCATCAAGGTCATCAATTTGTAGGTTAGTACTCTCTATGGCAGCAACTATTTGGTCTAAGGAATACTCGCTATCATCTAATAATTTGTAATACTCAGAGCCTTTATAGATATTATCTGCAAATTGTTGGATGTCACTACTATCAAAAATATGCTTTTTAATAGTAGTAATAGGAATATCGGTTGTTTCAGGATAGATAACTTCAGCATCTATAGTAGCAACAACATATTCCTCCTTATCGGAAACTTCCCTTGATATATGTAAGGCGTTAGTAGTAGAGTTAATGTCGTTAGATTCTGATTCATTAACAGGTTTGGAACAACCTGAAAATAAACATAGTGAACATATTAATGTTGTTTTTATAAAAGTTTTTACGTGTCTCATAAGTAATCCTCCGTTATATATTAGTCAATAACCGTACAAGTAACTCTGTTAAGTCTATTTCCGTCAATTGCATTAATTGTTAATACAGGTATATAAGATTCGTTATCATAAAAGTCCCATACAGGAATAAGAGTAGTATCAAAACTATCAGAAGTACTAGGGACTTCCATTAATCCTAGTTGAATTCTAGTTATATTAAATACTTCTCTACCAAATCCTGCAGAATCATCATAGGCAGTAGGTAAGTAAATCTCAGACAAACTCATAATTGTATCACTTGCATCCATTGTAATATAAACTCCTGTTGGAGCATCAAAATCTATTTTACAAGGCATATTATTGTAGGTACCTTGTAGCTTGCAGACTTTAGAAGTATTGGTGTAAACATCTGTTATTCCGTCAATAGTATCATCTTCATTATAAGAAAAATCATAGCGGTTTGTTGTAAGGTCATAAAAGTCTAGTATAGGGGTAGTATCATTACTATTAGGAGCATTCTTAAGATATTCGTTAAGAGTAGCAATTTCTTGATTGCAAGCTGAGTGATAGTATGAATAAGTTCCCATTTTTCATAATATCTCCTAGTTATAAAACTTAATTATTGAGCAACAGCATGTGTAACTCTATCAATTCTATTTCCATCAATAGCATTAATTGTTAAGACAGATTTATAAGAATCTTTTTCATAAAAATCCCATACAGGAATAAGTGTAATAGTAGAAGAATCGGAGCTACTAGGAAGTTCCATTAATCCTAGTTGAATCCTAGTAATATTAAAATATCCATGGCCATATGATGAAACATCTGCATATATATTAGGTAAGTAGATTTCAGATAATCCTATAATTGTATCAAAATCTAATAGGGTAGTATCGTCAGAACTAATATTTTCTATGATTGTTGGAGAATTATATTCTATACTAATAATACCACTGTCCATAACAGTGAAAATAAGTTCTTCTGAACTAGGTAGATTCTGTATAGCACTATTATCTAGAGATTTAATTGCAGTTTCATATACAATACCTGCGTTAATAGATATATTTGTTTTCACATTATTAATAGATTTTCCATAATATAATCTATAACCACAAATCCCTTCTTCAATAGGATCTCCGTATTGGTAGCCTGTAGAAGATACAGCATATGTTTTAACTGGAACATGCAATATATCCATTACTTCCATATCTGATATTCCCATATCTTTTATCATGCTATTACACATATCGGTAGCTTCATCTACTGAATAAACACACTGATTTTCTAAACTAGTATCGAAAGAATTGAAATTATCATATAGAAAGAAAAAGGCGCCAGTCTCTTTATATGTATAGGTTTTCCAGACTAGTTCATCTTGTACATTCATTGCTATATTAAGGTGTGATGTGTCGTTAAATTTTATTGTACAAGATTTATTATTGTGTGTGCCTTCTAGTTTGCATTCTGTGTATGTGACAGTATCAGTATCTGTTATTTCTTCTCTACCTGTTTCTTTGTTATGTGAAAATGTATAATAATCCCTTGTAGAATCATAAAATTCTAATATAGGAGTGTCATCAACTTCTTCAGTAGGAGCAGTTTTAAGACATTCGTTTAATGTAGCTATTTGTTGACTAAAAAAAGAAAGATATGCTGGATAGAAGTTCTCTAGAGCAGTAGAATCGTTATATATTTGTTCCATTTCTTCAATTGCTAATTCATATTCTTGAATAGAAGCATTTAATTCTTCAGCAGACCATTCATTGTAATTTCTTAATCTATGATATTCAGAATCACCGTAGAAAACTTTAGCCATATTTTTAATATCATTATTAGTAAATTCATAAGGTTTAAGTGTAACAACAGGAATCTGGTTAGTTTCTGGATAGATAACATCAGCATCTATATTAGCTACAGTGTTTCCATCAGCATCAACAACTTCTCTGACTATATGATCTTCAGTTATATTAGTAGTAGAAATATCTTCAATATTTTTATTTCCCTTAGTACAACCTGATAGAGTGCATAGTAAAATTATAAATCCTATAGTTAATTGTTTTTTCATAATATTCCCCCTTGAAATATGGTTATTTTATTTGTCTGCTTGTAAAACTATTTATTCTACTACCATCAATGGCATTAATAGTTAACATAGGTGTAGGATATGAGTCAGATCCAGCCAATGTATTATCTTCATAGAATTCCCAAGCAGGAACTAATGAATAAGTTGAATCGTCATTCTCATTTACAACTCTAGCTAGTCCAAATTCAATCTTAGATATATTAATAGGTGCCATGCGGTATGACTTATCTTTTTCGTCTAGGAATACATCTAATAGGTAAGAATCGGCTAATTCCATTATAGTGTCAAATTCCAAAATTGGAGTATCTGTAGAAGTTACATCTTCCACAACAGTTGGACTATAATATCTCATTGATATAAGGCCACAATCCATAACAGTAAATATAATTGATTCATGACCGCTCATACCTTGAGTAGCTTCTTCGGCAGACATTGAGAATCCAAAATCGCCAGTGGAATATAAGGTAAGATTAGTTGTTATATCATTAATTGATTTTCCGTAATATAGTGTATAGCCACAATATCCACTATCAATAGCAGCACCATAGGTAAAATCAAAGGCAGAACTATTATATGCCTTAACAGGAATGTTACATATATCCATCGGTGACATATCTGATATTCCTAATGATTCAAGAAACTCATTACATATATCTATAGCTTGATTAGCAGAATATTTACATTGGTTTTCTATATAAGGATTAACTGAAACAAAATTTTTGTATTTTTCAGATTCTGCATTCACTTCTTTATAAGTATAGTTTTTCCACACTGCCTGATCGTTTCTATCTAGATAGACGCTCATAATATTAGTATTAATAGAGTCTATATCGCCCCAAGGATTAAGTGTAATATAGAATTCACAAGGGGTGCCTTTATATAATCCTTCTAGATCACAATTGGTAGTTGTATAAGTATATTCACTAACAGATTCATTGCCATCTGAATCTGTATTATAAGATTCTCCAATGTGAGTTTGGGTAATAAGCTCACAAATAGGTTCATTATCTACTTCCAAAGGAGCAGTAGTAAGAAGTGTAGATAATTCCTCAATTCTAGAATTATAATAATATATAAGATTTTCATACATGTCAGAATTAATGGAGTTATTACTATATAATTCTTCGGCCTCATTAATACCTAAATTACATTCATCAATAAGGTCATTAAGTTGATCAACAGAGTATTCTTCCTCAGTTAATGTTCTATAATATTCAGAATTATCAAATAGCGTATCTGCAATACGCTTGATTTCACTATTAGTAAATTCATATTTGCTAGTAGTTGCAACAGAGTAATTATTATATTCAGGAATTGTTACATCTGCATTTATTTTAGCAATAGTAGTGCCATCTCCATTTGTTAATTCTTTTTCTATGTGAGTAGTAGTGTTTGTATCAATAGAATCAAGATTTTCAGAGGTATTAGTACAACCTGTAAATGTACAGAAAGAAAGTACAAGAAGCCCTCCTATAAAACAACTGTTTTTTAACTGATTTTTTTTCATAAAATCTCCTTCTATATTTAATCTAATTCTATAACAATACCAGTATAACTGTTAATATTATTACCATCAATAGCGTTAATTGTTAGTATAGGACTAAAGCTACCATCTTGATAAAAAGTCCATACTGGTATAAGTGAAAAATCCGAGTTATCCGAGTTGTTGGTAATTCTAGCTAAGCCAAATTGAATTCTAGTTATTTCAAATTCATGTTTATATCCAATTCCTTTAATATCAGCATATATATTAGGTAAATATATATCAGCTAGATTTAAAATGGTATCAAAATCTAAAATAGCAGTATTTGTAGAAGTAATATTATCTAAAATAGTTGGAGCAGAATAGGATATTGAAATAATTCCACAATCCATAACTATGAAAGTAAGGTATTCTGGGTCAGATGAATTTGAAAAATCATCACTAGTCAGTCCATAATTTAAATCTATAACACCGTCATAAGTAAATATATTAGAATTAATTGAATTTATAGATTTACCATAAGATATTATATAACCGCAGTAGCCATCATCAATATATCCACCATATTGATTGCCAATTGAAGATACATTATAGGCTTTAACGGGAATGTTATATATATCCATTACATCCATATTAGATATATGAAATGCTTCCACCATGTTACTACACATCTCTATAGCTTGGTCAATAGAAAATATACAGTCGTTTTCTATATTAGGATTGTTAGAAGCATAATAATCGTAATAGATAACATTAGGCAATTCTGTATCAATTTCTTTGTAAGTATAATTTTTCCAAACGCAAGTATCATCAGCGTTCATTTCTATATGAAGGTCAGACGGACTAAAAAATTCTATATTACAAGGCATAGCGTTATAAGTACCTTGTAAACTACATTTTTGCATTGCGTCAGAAGAAATAAAGGTGAACTCTTCTGATTCAGTATCTTGGTTATAAGTAGACGACCATGTATCAAATATAACATCATAAAATTCTAAAACAGGAGAAGTATCAACTTCCGTATGTGCTTTTGTAATATAATAATTACACTCGCTAATTTTAAATGTATAGTCTATAAGTTTATTATTATAATAATCTGAATTTACACCAATCTTATTTTCGTTATATAGTTGATTTAGGTCAGCAAGTTTTTCATTATAGTAATTAATAGTAGTATTAAGGTCATTGACTGAACATTCACTAGGTTGTAGTGCCTTATAATATTCAGAATCCCCATATATAGCAGTAGCGATTCTTTGAATATCATTATTAGTAAATTCATATTTTTTAAGAGTGGCAACAGGAACATCTTTTACTTGAGGGTAGATTATATCAGCATTTATATTAGCTATAATATTCCCTTCAGAATCGACAATATCTCTTGTAAGATGCTCATTGGGTGTAGTATTAACATCCCTTTCAATATTTTCGTTATTTTTGGTACAACCAGATAATAAACATAATGAAATTAAGAATCCCATAGTTAATTGTTTTTTCATAAAAAGTCCCCCTAAAATATTATTCTGTTATATATCCCGTATTATTATCAACAATGCTACCGTCAATAGCATTTATTGTTAGTAATGTCATACAATCACTAGTATAAAAATCCCATACAGGAATTAAAGTATAGTCACCCTTAGAACCATCCATAGTAACTCGAGTTAAACCGAGTTGAATCTTAGTTATAACAATATTGTTGTTTTTGACTTTATAAGTATTTATATTTCCATAATTAGCATTCATTTCACTTTTAAATATTTCCACAATGGCGTCAAATGATAGAAGTGGAGTAGATTCAGAAGAGATTGAATCAATAACTGTAGGATAAGCATAATCCATTAATAAAATGCCACAATCCATAACTATAAAGGATAGGGATTCATATCCTGGTTGTAATTCTGCAATGCCATCACCATCTGTATCTAAGGACATTGGCATAGGGTTACCAGCACGCCAGTAATCATAGTTCATTGATTTATCATTTACTGTTTTTCCATATACTATGTAATAACCACAGGTTCCAAAAGCAGTAACATGTGCATTGGCATATGGACTTACAAATGCGGTAGCATTAAGGTCAATTACAGTAATCACTGACATATCACAAATATTTAATTGATTAATCATGTTATTACATAGAAGAATAGCTTCTTCTTCAGTGTAAGTACAAGCATTTTCGATTTTGCTAGATGTAGAATTATCTGTAAGTTGATTAGTAAAGAAATCATAAGTTACTTGATAACTAGGATAATCTCCCCATACTAATGCATCACGGTCTTCTAGGTGTAGGGAGAGTGTGGTTGCTTGTGAATCCCCATCTCTACCGAAAGTTAATCTATATGGAACATTATTGAAATCACCTAATAATTGACAAGTCATATAAGAACTTTCAATGCCGTATCCATGAGTAAGGTATTGTTGAAAATCAGTACCAATAGGTAAATATTCTATATCACATTTTAATGAACTTTCAGTAGGAGCACTACTTCTAACTGTTGTATAAAAATCAATATCTGAATTAATAGTATCAATAACATTGTTGAATTCTGAGTCCTCCATGCTAGTTGGTCTATTTTCAATTAATTCTTCTTTGTATCTATTGCATCTATCAATAATTTCATCAATCTCATCAACTGAATATTCCTCTGTAAAAGGTTGATTATGATAATCTGAATTATCAAAAAAAGCATCAGCATATGTTTGCATATTATTAGTTGTAAAATCATCTCTACGTAAAGTAACCACTGGAAAAGCATCAGTATCTTTCCCTATTACATCTGCTTCAATTCTAACAAAGGTAGTACCATCATCATTATCTATAGTAGTATCTAGACGAGTAGTTTGCGTATCAATAGATTGGTTAATATCCTCATTAGAAGAGGACGTAAGTTTTAGTATTATTAATATGGTAGATACTATAATTAAAATCAATATTATAATTAGACATAATGTTTTGTAAGATTTTTTCATGTAATATTTCTCTCCCTATAAATTCACTTCAAGTATAAAATGACACAGTAAGCCTTAAGTTTATAGTAATATGAAAATCTATACAAAATGTAAATAGAATCTATAATAAATCTAAACAAAATTTACATTTATTATAGATTTTATTGTATAATAAAAGGTGTAGAAAATTTATAAATTAACAAAAAGATGGGCTGGGGATAATTATGATAAAAATATTAATTGTTGAAGATGAGAAACCTATTTCTAAATTGATTGAGATGAATTTAAAAGATGCTGGGTATGACTGTACTTGTGCACTTGATGGAATGGTGGCAGCAGATTTACTTGAGGAAAATATTTATGATTTAGTTTTGCTAGATATAATGCTTCCCAAAGTCAATGGATATGAACTATTAGATTATATTAAGCCAATGAATATTCCTGTTATATTTTTAACTGCAATGGGACAGATTCAAGATAGAGTAAAAGGGTTAGAATTAGGTGCAGAAGATTATATAGTTAAACCATTTGAGATAGTTGAATTACTTGCAAGAGTTAAAGTTGTATTAAGAAGATATAATAAAACAGAAGAATTGATAAATATATTAGATATAAAAATAGATATGAATAATCATATGATATATAAAAATGATGAATTAGTAGAATTAACCCCTAAAGAATATGAGTTAGTTGTATTGCTTGCTAAGAATAAAAACATATCACTTTTTAGGGATAAAATATATGAATTAGCATGGGGAATGGAACCTGATGGAGACACTAGAACACTAGATGTATATATTCAAAGAATACGTAAGAAGTTAGGTTTAGAAAAATATCTAAAGACAATATATAGATATGGATACAGATTAGAGATAAATT
>JAVBSN010000045.1:0-4833 GCA_031547045.1 Lachnospiraceae bacterium | reverse complement strand
AATATGTACTTCCGTATTAATATTTAATTTCTTAGCATATTCTATTTTATAATTAATAATAGCATCTATAAATATATTTCCCGTATCTGAAACAATATTCTTATTCTCAAACTGTTCTATTATTTCATCATATGATTTTTGCAATAAATCATATCTTTCATTATATAAATTATTAATATTGTTAATATATCTTTTTCTTGTTAATTCTGAAAAATCTTCCATATCAATTAATATTTGTTGGACCTTTTTACACTGTTCAATATATACCTTTCTTTGCTCGTCAAGAAATTCCTGTTTCACTTTCTCGCTAGTATACTCTTTTACATTTTCATATATATACATTGACCCCATATTTATACACAATAAACTAATAACTATTGCTACACTATTGAATCCCCATATATTTTCATTATAAATAATCTCAAAACTTATTATTATAATACTGCATACTGGTACAATTAATGCATATATCCATCCACTAGCAAATATACCCATTAACTTTTCCCTATATATATTTATTTTATCCATATGTATTTATTTCTCCTCAAGTATACTAGTATATATATCCCTTACTAGTTTTCTTCTATCTACACTTATTGATAACTCTTCACCATTGCTTAGTGTAATACTATCTCTTTTATAACAATAAATATATCTGGTATTAACTAAATAAGATTGATGTATTCTAATAAACCTATCTCCTCTATCCCCTATAGCTATCTCAACATCATCTAACTTACCATAAATATTATTAATTTCTTCTTTATCACAAACTATTGTTAACTGTCTTTTATCGCTACTAATATACATAATATCAAATATTGATATTTTATAATATTTTCTATTTGATTTGAATTCATAATAAGCATCAGTATTTTTAAAACATATTTTTATTGCCTTTTCTAAAATATCATTAAATTCTTTTTTATTAATCGGTTTATCAATAAACTGAAATGGTTGAACATCAAATGCTGCTTTATAATATTTATTATGACTAGACATAAAAATTAAAATAGTTGTATATTGTAATTCACGTATTCTCTTAGCTACATCAAGACCATTAATTTCATCCATTTCAATATCTAATATTAAAATATCAACATACCCTAAACTTTCAATATCTGATAATAAATCTATTCCATTACTGTAATATTCAACATCTGCTTGTACATCTAATGCATTAAGCAATTCTTTTGCTTCTTTTACTACTTTTTCTCCAAATACTCTAATATCATCACAAACTACTATTTTTAACATATATACCTCCAATTATAGTAAATATATTATTTCTCTTATATGTATTTCAAGCTTCTATTTCCAATATACTACATATTATTTTTCTTATCAAATTAAATTATATTTTATATCATATTTAATCAAAGTATGATGTATAATCTACATGGTATTTACTATTAGGAAATAGTTTATCATACAAATCAATAAAATAATCGTCTGTCATACTTGCAATATAATCTACAACAATTTGATTTTCATCATTTCTATATTGATTATCTGAATAATATTTTCTATATTTATCAACAAACTCTATATGATGCTTATATATTACTGATTCCTTATTACCTATTTTAAGGTCTTCTAATAATTTATTATACATATTAATAAACATAGGTTTTATATTATCTTCATATATATCATCAAGATTTTTATTTTTATATATGTATTTATAATTTTCCTTTTTAGCTAATTTTAAATCGCTATATAATTCTTCACCTAATAATATATAATCTTTACCATAACTATTTTCAATTATATTAACTGTTAGATTATTTATTATTTCTGCATTTTGAATTCCCATAGTTTTATTAGTAAACATGCTATGATCGTCAATTAATTTTGCTTTAATAGCGTCTTGCCTATCTTTACCTAAATATGCCACCATATCACATATACGAACTACACAAGCTTCTAATGTAGATGGTATCAATTTGCTTATATTATTACTATTTACATAACAAGCTTCTACTTTATTATCAAACTCTTCAAAACTTGTTAATATACTTGGTCTATACTCTTGTTGTTCAAATTCTCCATTATGACACAATATACCATCTAAGGTCTGTAATGATATATTTAAATTAGACATTCCATCAAGGACTCTTACACTATGTACATTATGATTAAAACATCTTCCTGTTTTTTCATTATATAATTCATTTAAAAATCTTTCTCCAGCATGTCCAAAAGGAGTATGTCCTATATCATGTCCTAAAGAAATAGCTTCAATTAAACTTTCATTTAAACCTAATACATTACCAATATTTCTAGCAATTCTTGATACAAGTTGAACATGTAATGCTCTTCTTGTAATATCATCGTTTTTATAAAATGAAAATACCTGAGTCTTATCTGCATATCTATTATAATATGGAACATGCATAATCTTTTCTATATCTCTAACATAGGCTTGTCTCCATAGGTTAGCAACATCCCTATCATTCCTTCGAATAACCATATTATCATTACAACGATAAGGATTAGTCCAATTACTTTTTCTATCTTCTTCTATTCTATCAATAATATCTTTTGACAATTTAATATATGACATATTTACCTCCAATACTAGTCTTTACTATACAATACAAAAAAATATAAGAAAAGTCAAAAAACACGGTTAAGATGCTAACCGTGTTTTATAGATTATTAATACTTTATATGTCAAATAATAATTTTGAGTATTGAGGGAATGGCCAATCTTCCTCTGCCACTAATTGCTCTAGCGCATCTACAGGCTTTCTTACCTCACCCATTATAATCGTTACTGTATCATGGAAATATTTTGCTTGTTCTGATAAATTCTCTTCCAATGTTGAAGCTGTTACAATAGCATTCTCCAACTTAACTAAAGTTTCTTGTACTTCCACTAATTCCTTAGCAATATTTTCTAAAATATTAGTCTGAACTGATACTTCTTCAATTCCTGCTGCTTTAAGATTAATAACTGTAGTAGCTATTTTAGATTGATATTTCATAATTGCAGGGATTATATCCTTTTTAACCATATCTATCATTGTCTTAGCTTCTATATTAATACTCTTAGCATAGTTTTCATAATAGATTTCTGAACGAGAATGTAATTCAGCTTCACTAAGTACATTATACTTTGTAAATACTTCAATTGATTTATCCTTTACTAAATATTCAATTGAATCCACCATACATTTTATATTTGGAAGGCCTCTCTTAGTAGCTTCTTCAACCCACTCATCTGAATAACCATTTCCATTAAATACTATTCTCTTATGTTTAGTAACTAATTGCTTAATCATATCGTGAACAGCCATATCAAAGTTATCTGCTTTTTCTAATTCATCTGCTGCCTTACACATTGCATCTGCTACTATTGTATTAAGAATTATATTAGGTGTTGCTATTGATTGTGTAGAACCAACCATTCTAAATTCAAACTTGTTACCTGTAAATGCAAAAGGTGAAGTACGATTACGATCTGTTGCATCCTTCATAAATGATGGAAGTGTAGATACGCCTGAATCTAATGCTGAACCTTGTTTACTGCTTGTAGCTTCACCATTCATATCTAATTGTTTTAATACATCATCTAATTGCTCACCTAAATATACAGAAATAATAGCTGGTGGCGCCTCATTAGCTCCTAATCTATGGTCATTTCCTGGAGATGATGCTGATAATCTTAATAATTCAGCATGTTCATCAACTGCTTTAAGTATTAATGATAATACTAATAAGAATTGTACATTCTCATGAGGTGTTTTACCTGGTTCTAACAAATTAATTCCATCATCAGTACACATTGACCAGTTATTATGTTTTCCAGAGCCATTTACACCTGCAAATGGTTTCTCATGTAATAAACATGAAAGTCCTTTACGATCAGCAACCTTTTTCATAGTTTCCATAATCAATTGATTATGATCTGTTGCTACATTATTAGATTCATATATTGGTGCTAACTCATGTTGAGCTGGAGCAACTTCATTATGCTGAGTCTTAGCAGTAATACCTAATTTCCATAAATCTTCGTTAAGTTCTTTCATGTACTCTGCAACTCTTTCTTTGATACTACCAAAGTAATGATCATCTAACTCTTGACCTTTTGGAGGCATGCCACCAAATAATGTACGTCCTGTAAATATTAAATCTTTTCTTGCTAAGAAATTTTTCTTATCTACTAAGAAATACTCTTGCTCTGCTCCAACTGAAGTATTCACTCGAGTTGATGTTGTATTTCCAAATAATTTTAATATTCTCATTCCTTGGATATTAACTGCTTCCATTGAACGAAGTAATGGTGTTTTCTTATCTAATGCTTCACCTGTATATGAACAAAATGCTGTTGGTATGCATAAAACCATACAGCCACCTGGTGTTTCTTTAACAAATGCTGGTGATGTACAATCCCATGCTGTATATCCTCTAGCCTCAAATGTTGCTCTTAACCCACCTGATGGGAAAGAAGATGCATCTGGTTCACCTTTAATAAGCTCTTTTCCTGAGAATTCAAGTAATACATTACCATCACTTGTTGGATTAATAAATGCATCATGTTTTTCTGCTGTAATGCCTGTCATTGGTTGGAACCAGTGAGTATAGTGTGTAGCTCCCATTTCCACTGCCCAATCTTTCATAGCATTAGCTACTGTATCTGCAATTCCAGGATTAAGTTCCTTACCTAGCTCTATTGTCTTCTTAAGCTCTTTATAAACATTCTTTGGAAGACGTTCTTTCATTACTGAATCATTAAATACATGTGATCCAAAAATTTCTGGTACATTAACTTTTTCTCTCATAAAATAACACCCTTTCATTATTTATATTTAGATATGAAATAACATA
>JAVBSN010000067.1:0-3880 GCA_031547045.1 Lachnospiraceae bacterium | reverse complement strand
TGATTTTTAATAAGATTACTTAGAAAACCAGTTATAAATGCAGGTAATACCATAAATAATCCTATTGCTATTATCAATGATAGGGCTACTGTAAAAAACATTTCTACGCCCTCTCCTTTTGAGGTATCTTTACTATCTTTTTTATCCTTAACTTTTTCTTCTTCAATATTTTTATCTTCAATACTTTTACTTTCAACATTTTCTTCCTCATCATAAAAGCTAGATGAATAAGTCAATGTTTTAATTCCTATAACCATTGATTCAATAAAATTTACTACTCCTCGTATAATAGGAATTCTAAATAAAATATTTTTACTACCAAAAGATTCATATTTTTCTATATTAACTTCTATATTATTATCAGGCTTTCTAACTGCTACAGCATATTTATCAGCATTTTTCATCATAACGCCTTCAATAACAGCCTGACCACCTATTGATACTTTTTTCATCAATTAATCTCCCTAAATAAAAAGGCTGAGATTATTCAATCTCAACCTATTATCTTCACTAATTTGCTTGACTAACTCCATATTTACGATTGAATTTATCAATACGACCACGTGCTTGAGCAGCTTTTTGTTGTCCAGTATAGAATGAATGACATTTTGAACATATTTCTACGTGAATCTCTTCATTAGTTGAACCTGTAACAAACTCATTACCGCAGTTGCAAGTAACTTTTGCTTGATAATAATCTGGATGTATTCCTTCTCTCATTACTTTCACCTCTTTATACGTATACTCTTATTATTTCATGCTTAATATAAGCCTTATAACCTTTGATTATTCTAATTATTCAGCATATATTCGCTAACATACCTATAATCAAACAGCTTTTAAATTGTAACATAGCAAATACTAAAGTGCAAGCATTATTTTGTTAATTATATAATTATATTTATATAACTACATTAAAAGCTAAATTTGCCTATATTTATCTACTTATCTCCATTAATATAATACCATAATTTATTAAATAGAATATTTATATCAATAGGTTTTCCAATATAATCATTCATACCACTTTTAATACAATTATCAAAATCTTCTTTAAATGCATTTGCTGTTAGTGCAATTATAGGTATGTCTTTTGCACCTTCAATATCCAATGTTCTTATTGTTTTTGTAGCTTCAATTCCATCCATTTCAGGCATTTGAATATCCATTACTATTGCATCATATTTATCAAAATGTTCACTATACTTACGAACTGCTATTAATCCGTCTGTAGCTACATCAATGTCTATATTAGTATCACTAAGTAATAGCTTAAATACCTCAGCATTTATTTCAACATCTTCTGCAAGTAGAACATGTTTTCCTGTAAAGTCTGGAATATTTTCTAAAGAAAACTCCTGTCCTATATTGTCAATATCTTCATTCTTATCTTTATATTTTATAGCCTCAAAACAAACTTCAAAGATGAATTTTGAACCTTGCTCTAATATAGATTCAACCCATAACTCTCCATCCATCTTTTCTATAATATGTTTAGATATAGGCAATCCAAGACCCGTACCACCATATTTCCTAGATATGCTACTGTCTGCTTGTTCAAATGCTAAAAATAATTTATCTATTTGTTTACTAGTCATACCAATTCCTGTATCTTCTACAGTAAATCTTAACATACTATAATCAGAATGCTGCTCTAGCTCTTCTGTTAATACAGTTATTGTACCGTCATATGGTGTAAACTTAACTGCATTAGATAATAGATTAATCATTATCTGTGAAAATCTCATTTCATCAGCAAAATAATCCATTCTCATATTATCACTGAAAACAACTTCTAATTTCTGATTTTTCGACTTAACTGTATCCATAACAAGATTACATGTCTTTGTTATTACTTCTTCAAGATTAAAACTTGTACTATTAAGTTCAAGTTTTCCTTCTTCAATCTTAGACATATCTAACACATCATTTATAATGCTAAGCAAATGTTTTGAAGATGAATATATTATTTCCAAACAATACTTTAATTTATCCACATCTTCAGATTGATTAGCTATTTTAGACATACCTATAATTGCATTCATAGGCGTTCTCATTTCATGACTCATTCTAGATAAAAATTCACTTTTTGTCCTACTGGCTAATTCTGCAACTTCAATATTTTTTAACATTTCCTGGTTATGTTTATTATCTAACACAAAAATTATAGCTGCAATTACACTCATTAATGACATAATTATTGCTAATAAAATAATTGGTATTTGTTTAGAAACAACTCCAGATACAGCCTTATCATAGTCTGACAGCGGAATATTTACACCTAATACCCACCCTAATTCTTCTATATCAACAGTTGATTCATATTTATACTGACCATCATAATCTTCTATATATTCCATATGAATGCCACTATCTAAATATGTATCTATAGTCTCAATAACTTTAACTTCTGAAAGAATTTTATTAGCTTCTAAAAATTCTACTTCGCCACCTACAATTTCCGGTAAAAATTCTGGATCAATATAAGTAATAACCTTACCTTCTCTAGAAATAAGATAAGCACCACCATGTTCTGATGTTTCCAACTGATTAATTTCATATGTTAAATTTTCAAGGAAAACATCTATGCTTACTGCACCAACTTTTCCATTTTCCAATTCAATGGTTTTTGAACATGTAACAACTAATTCCCCTGTGCGAAAATCCACATAGGGTTCTGTAAATATAACCTCTCCACTGTTATACATTGCAGTTTTATACCAGTTTCTCTCAGTAGGTATAAAATCCTTAGCTGGAACCCAATTATCAAAATATGCTGTATTATCATCTAGACAAATATAAGTTTGCATAATATATGGATTATTTTCAATTACACCTTTTAAATATGTTTCATAATCTTCTCTAGTATGGAATTGTTCACATTCTATAACACTAGCCATATTATTTATCAGTGTAGACTGTTTTTCTGCCCAATTATCTACTTCAATCTTACATTTTTCAGTTATCAACGCAAGTTTGTCACGTTGATTATTCCAAAAAATATCTTCTTGTGCTTTTTTATTTATAGCTACCACAAGAACAAGTGATATAATAAAACCTAGCCCAATAATGCACATTATTATATTGCGACTTTTTCTATTATAAATATTATTACTCATAATAAAATCCTCTTTTATTATCTTCTTTTTCCTAACGAACGTTTTATAAGTTCAACAAATTCTTCATTATTTTTGGTTCTAACAAACAATTTCAACACTTCTTCTAAACTTTCTTCAGCTCTTGCACTATTCATTTCCTTATGAATTAAGTATGATGCCTCTTGCTCATCCTTCGATAATAGCAAATCTTCTCTTCTAGTACCTGATTTAGCTATATCAATAGCAGGGAATATTCTCTTCTCAGATAATTTTCTATCGAGAACTAATTCCATATTACCTGTACCCTTGAATTCTTCAAATACTACATCATCCATCTTACTTCCTGTATCAACTAATGCTGTAGCAAGAATAGTTAAACTCCCGCCTTCTCTCATATTTCTTGCTGCACCAAAAAACTTCTTAGGCATATGTAATGCCGCCGGATCAAGACCTCCAGTTAAAGTTCTTCCACTTGGTGGAACTGTAAGGTTATATGCCCTAGCAAGTCTAGTAATACTATCAAGTAATATTACAACATCTTTTTTATGCTCAACAAGTCTCTTAGCTCTTTCTAGAACCATTTCTGAAACCCTCTTATGATGGTCTGGTAATTCATCAAATGTAGAATATATTACTTCTACATTTTCTCCTTCTATTGATTCCCTTATATCTGTTACTTCTTCAGGTCTTTCATCAATAAGAAGAACTATTAAATGCATATCTGTATATGTTCTACTAATACTTATATCAACTTGTTTTAAAAGTGTTGTTTTACAAGTCTT
>JAVBSN010000020.1:0-11955 GCA_031547045.1 Lachnospiraceae bacterium | reverse complement strand
AAAAGTTATAGTGATACAATATGTTACGTTAACTAAAATTTAGTAATTGGAGGCATTAAAATGACAAAGGTTGATATTATTTCAGGATTTTTAGGAGCAGGAAAGACTACTCTAATTAAAAAGTTAATTAAAGAAGGATTTAATGGAGAGAAGATTGTTCTTATAGAGAATGAATTTGGAGAAATAGGTATAGATGGTGGATTTCTAAGAGATGCAGGAGTACAAATTAATGAAATGAATTCAGGTTGTATTTGTTGTTCTTTAGTTGGAGACTTTGGCAAAGCATTAAAGCAAGTAATAGAAGAATATACTCCAGATAGAATTATAATAGAACCATCAGGCGTTGGTAAATTATCAGATGTAATAAAGGCCGTAAAAGATGTGGCAGAAGAAGTTGATATAGAACTTAATAGTTATGTTACAGTGGTTGATACATTGAAATGCAAGATGTACATTAAAAACTTTGGGGAATTCTTTAATAATCAAATAGAAAATGCTAATACAATTATTCTAAGTCGTACAGCAAAGCAGTCACAAGATAAATTAGAAGCAACAGTTAAGCTTATTAGAGAACATAATGAAGGAGCAATAATAATTACTACAGATTGGGAAGCGATTGATGGAAAGCAAATTATTTCAGCTATGGAACATACAAGTTCTTTATTAGATGAAATATTAGGTGAGGAAGACGTATGTCCTGAATGTGGACATGACCATCACGACAAGGAGCATCATCATGACCATGATGGAGAATGTTGTTGTGGACATGATCACGACCATGACCATGAGCACCATCATCATGACCACGATGGAGAATGTTGTTGTGGACATGACAATGAACATGAGCACCATCATCATGACCACGATGGAGAATGTTGTTGTGGACACGACCATAATCATGAACATCATCATCACGCAGACGAAGTATTTACTAGCTGGGGTGTTGAGACAGCTAAGAAATATACAAAAGATAATATGTCAACTATATTGGACAAGCTTGCCAATACAGATGAATATGGTATGGTTTTAAGAGCAAAGGGAATTGTCCCTAATGAAGATGGTACTTGGATATATTATGATTTAACTCCAGGAGAATATGAGTTAAGAGAAGGTTCACCGGATTACACAGGAAAGATTTGTGTAATAGGAAGTAATATTGATAAAGATAAATTAGCTGAATTATTTATGTTAGTATAGATTGGAGTAATAATATTATGGCAAAAGAGATACCAGTATATATATTTATGGGATTTTTAGAAAGTGGAAAAACAACATTCGCTAAAGAAACCTTGTTTGAAAGAGGATTTACAGAGGGAGAACCTACTTTATTATTAGTATGTGAAGAAGGTCTTGAAGAATATGATGAGGAAGATTTAAAATCAAATAATATTTCCCTTGAAGTAATAGAAGAACAGAATCTTAATACAGAGTATTTATTAGATTTACAAGATAAATATAAACCATCACAAGTAGTAATAGAATATAACGGAATGTGGAAGTTAGATAAATTATTTGAGATGCGAGTTCCTAAAGGTTGGACAGTAGTTCAAGTAATTAGCATGATAGATGCATCTACATTTGAAGTATATTCAAATAATATGAAAGCTATAATGATGGAGCAGTTATCAAGTGCAGACATGATAATATTTAATCGCTGTGATGAGAATACCAAAAAAGCAGAATATAGAAGAAGCATTAAAGCGGTAAATAGAAGGGCAAATATTATATTTGAGGGCAAAGATGGTTTAGCAGAATTAGATGAAGCAGAATTAGAGTTACCATATGATATTAATGCGGATGTTATTGAAATTGAAGAAGATGATTTTGGAATATTCTATATAGATGCTGCTGATAATCCAGAAAAATATGTGGACAAAACAGTAAAATTTAAAGCTATGGTTTATAAGCCAAAAGAATATAAAGGAAAAGCATTTGTACCGGGAAGATTTGCTATGACTTGTTGTGCGGATGATATTGCATTCATTGGTTTTAAATGTGAATATAGTAGTACGCCTACACTTACTGACAGAGAGTGGGTTATTATAACAGCAAAGATTAAAAGTGAATATTATAAAGAGTTTCAAGGAGAGGGACCGGTCTTATATGATGCAACATTATCAAAAACAAGTCCGTCCAAAGAAGAATTAGTATATTTTAATTAATAAAGCATGATACATTATTAAGCATTTATAAAATATAATATTAACAAAAACTAGTTGCAAAATAAGTGTAACTAGTTTTTGTTTTAATGGATAAAAAACGTTCAATAAAAACGTTGACAATATGCTATTTTTTGGTTATAGTTTTCTTTGATGGAAAAATATTTTGATTATCAAACAATTTTCCGACAATATTTTATTACTATTATTATGGAAGTTGAGGTTCGTTTATGGCTACAAGAATTATAGGAACAGGAAGTTATCTTCCGCCAAACATTGTGGATAACAAAGAGTTAGAGAAATTAGTTAGTACATCAGATGAATGGATTCAAGAAAAAGTTGGTATAAAAGAACGTCATATATGTACAGATGATACTACAAGTACTATGGCCACAGAGGCATCTTTAGAAGCAATTGAAAATGCAAATATTGATCCCAAAGAGATAGATATGATATTACTTGCTACATTATCAGCAGAGAGAGCTACACCGAGTATGTCTTGTATAGTTCAAGCAAATATTGGAGCAACTAATGCAACTTGCTTTGATCTTAACGCAGCATGTTCAGGTTTTGTATATGCGCTTCATACAGCAGATGCATTTATTACATCAGGTATGGCAAAGACTATATTAGTTATTGGTTCAGAAACATTATCAAAACTTGTAGATTGGAAAGATAGAAATACTTGTATACTATTTGCAGATGGAGCAGGAGCAGCTATAGTTACTAAAAGTGACCATGGTATAATAGGCGCTGTTACTAGAAGTGATGGTAGCAAAGGAATGTCGTTAAAATGTAAAGATCGTTCTACTAGAAATTTCTTAGTTAAAAAGCATGAAGAGAAACATTATATAGAAATGATAGGTGGAGATATTCTTAAGTTTGCAGTACGTAAAGTTCCTGCATGTATAGAATTATTATTAGAGCAAACAAATTGTACTAAAGATGAAGTGAAGTATTTTGTATTGCATCAAGCAAATAAGAGAATTATTGAATCTGTTGCAAACAAATTAGGTGTTGATACAGGGAAATTCCCATCAAATATAGCTCATTGTGGAAATACATCTAGTGCTTCTATACCAATATTATTAGATGATATGAATAGAGCAGGTATGTTAGAAGAAGGCGACAAAATTGTATTATGTGGATTTGGTGGTGGACTTACTTGGGGTGCACAATTAATTGAATGGTAATTATTCTACAAAGTAGAATGAATATATATTTTATGAACAAAAAGGAGAAATATTATGTTAGAGAAAATCGCAGAGATTATTGCAGAGCAACTTAACGTTGAGGTAGCAGAAGTTAAAATGGAGTCAAATTTCAAAGAGGATTTAGAAGCAGATTCTTTAGACTTATTTGAGTTAGTTATGGCTTTAGAAGAAGAATATGATGTTGAGATTCCTTCAGATGATCTAGAGTCAATTGCAACTGTTAAAGACATCGTTGATTATTTAACTGCTAAAGGAGTAGAGCTATAATATATTAATTTGGAGGATGGAAACTTATGAGCAAGATTGCATTTATTTTCCCAGGTCAAGGTGCACAATATATAGGAATGGGTAAAGAATTCTATGAGAATAATCAAGAAAGTAAAAGATTATTTGATATAGCATCAGAAGCTACTGAACTTGATTTACCAGCACTTTGTTTTGAAGAAAACGATAATCTTAATATAACTGAATACACACAGATTGCTATGTTAACAACGGAAGTTGCAATGATGGTAGCTGTAAAGGAACTAGGAATTGAACCAGTAGTAGCTGGAGGTCTTAGTTTAGGAGAATATGGTGCAGTTGTAGCAGCAGGTGTTATGGACTTTGAAGAAGCATGTAAGATAGTTAGAAAACGTGGAATATACATGCAAGATGAAGTTCCAGTAGGGCAAGGAGCTATGGCGGCAGTATTAGGACTAGATGCAACAGTTATAGAAGATATTTGTTCGAAAATTGATGGAATAGTACAGATTGCTAATTACAATTGTCCAGGTCAAATAGTTATCTCAGGAGAAGTTGAAGCTGTTAAACTATGTGAAGAACCACTTAAAGAAGCTGGGGCTAAGAGAGTAATTATGTTAAATGTAAGTGGACCTTTCCATTCTCCTATGTTAAAAGGAGCAGGAAACAAGCTTGGTGAAGAATTAAAAAATGTTTCTATAAATGAAATGAAGATACCTTATGTATCAAATGTTACCGGTGGATTTGTAGATTCTGTTGATAAAGTAAGCACTTTATTAGAAACACAAGTATATTCATCTGTAAAATGGCAACAATGTTTTGAATCTATGATTGAATATGGAATTGATACATTTATTGAAATAGGTCCTGGAAAGACATTAACATCCTTCGCTAAAAAGATTAACAAAGAAGTAAAAGTCCTTAATGTTGATAAATACGAAGATTTAGAAAAAGTAAAAGAAGCATTAGGATTATAGAAGGAGGGTATTATGCTAATTGGAAAAGTAGCAATTGTTACAGGTGCAAGTAGATGAATTGGAAGAGAAATAGCATTAACTTATGGTGCAAATGGTGCTACAGTTATTGTTAATTATAGCGGAAATAAAGAATTAGCTGATAAAGTAGTTGAAGAAATAGTAAGTACTGGTGGTAAAGCAGAAGCATATCAATGTAATGTTGCAGACTACGAAGCAGTTAGTGAAATGATGAAATATATAACAAAGACTCATGGTTCTTTAAATATTCTAGTAAATAATGCTGGAATAACAAAAGACGGATTACTAATGGGTATGAGTGAGGCAGATTATGATAGTGTTCTTGATATTAATCTCAAAGGAACATTTAACTGCATTAAGCATATAACTAGACAAATGCTTAAACAAAAATCTGGAAGAATAATTAATTTATCTTCTGTTGTTGGTATATATGGCAATGGTGGTCAAATAAATTATGCTGCATCAAAGGCAGGAATTATTGGATTAACAAAAGCTACAGCTAAGGAGCTTGGTTCAAGAGGAATTACTGTAAATGCAATAGCACCAGGATTTATAGCAACAGAGATGACAGATGCCATGACAGACGAAGCAAAGGCACAAGTTGAATCACGTATTGCGCTTAAGAAATTAGGTGAAACTAAGGATGTTGCAAACCTTGCATTATTCTTAGCATCTGATAATGCTTCATATATAACTGGACAAGTTATTGGTGTTGATGGCGGTATGACAATATAAAAAGGGGATTAAGTTATGAGACGAGTAGTAGTAACAGGTATGGGTGCAGTAACACCTATAGGTTTAAATGTAGATGAATTTTGGAATAGTGTTAAAGAAGGTAAAACAGGTATAGGCCCTATTACTAGATTTGATGCTACAGAATATAAGGCATCTCTAGCTGCAGAAGTAAAAGATTTTGTAGCTAAAGATTATATTGATTTTAAAGCAGCAAAGAGAATGGAATTATTTTCTCAATATGCAGTAGTTGCAGCCAAAGAAGCTATTGAGCAAGCTGGTCTTGATATGACAGCAGAAGATTCATATAAGGTTGGAACTTCTATTGGTTGTGGTGTAGGTAGTTTAAGTGCTATGGAACAAAACTATGCTAAGATACTTGATAAAGGACCAAGTCGTGTTGCACCTTTATTAGTACCAATGATGATTACTAATATGGCTGCTGGAAATGTAGCTATATATTTTGGATTAAATGGAAAGAGTATTAATGTAGTAACAGCTTGTGCTACAGGTACTAATTCAATTGGTGAAGGATATAGAACTATTCAATTTGGAGATGCAGATGTAATGGTTTGTGGTGGTACAGAAAGTACAGTGACTCCAATTGGTATAGGTGGATTTGCAGCACTTAATGCATTAAATACAACGGATGATGCTAAAAAAGCATCTATTCCTTTTGATAAAGATAGAGATGGTTTTGTTCTTGGAGAAGGTGCTGGTATTGTAGTTCTTGAAGAATTAGAGCATGCTAAAGCAAGAGGCGCTAATATATTATGTGAGCTTGTTGGATATGGTTGTACATCAGATGCATATCATATTACGTCACCAATGGAAGATGGTTCAGGTGCAGCAGCAGCTATGACATTTGCTCTTAACGAAGCAAATATTAAGCCAGAAGAAGTTGATTACATTAATGCACATGGTACAAGTACACATCATAATGATTTATTTGAATCAAGAGCAATTAAGAAAGCATTTGGAGATGCAGCTAACGGATTAGCAGTAAGTTCAACTAAGTCAATGGTTGGACATTTATTAGGAGCTGCTGGTGGTGTAGAATTTATTGCTTGTGTTAAATCAATAGAAGATGGATATATTCACCAAAATGTTGGTTTAGAAAATATTGATGAAGAATTAGAAACAGGAATTAACTACGTTAAAGATGCTGGAATAAAGCAAGATGTTAATGTATGTATTACTAATTCACTTGGATTTGGTGGTCATAACGCAACATTAGCATTAAAGAAATATGTTGACTAGATAATTGGTTATATAGTTAGGAGTAGTTATGGAGTTAAATATAAAAGAAATAATGGATATAATACCACATAGACAACCATTTCTATTAGTGGATAGAGTTACTGATTATGAACCAGGAGTTAAGATAACAGGCTATAAAAATGTTACATATAATGAGCCTTTCTTTGCAGGTCATTTTCCGGGTGAACCAGTTATGCCAGGAGTGCTTCAAATAGAAGCACTGGCACAATTAGGAGCAATTGCTATGTTAAGCCTTCCTGAAAATAAAGGTAAGATAGGATTTCTAGGTGGAGTTGATAAAGCTAAATTTAGAGGCAAGGTAGTACCTGGCGATAAATTAGACCTAGAATGTGAGATAGTAAAGATAAAAGGACCAATAGGTGTAGGAGCAACCACAGCTAGTGTAAATGGCAAGATGGTATGTAAGGCTGAGATTACATTTATGATAGGTTAGAGAACAAAATACATAAAAGGGAAAGGCAGGTTAAGTAAGTTATTACTTAGGCCTGCCTTTTTAAAGGGTTCGTGACAGATAAATTAGGGGGGGAATCTGTCACGTGGGGTATATATCTATATACTTTACAAAGAAAGTATGAGATACCATATGTGAATGATTGTGTGAATTACTTCGACACTTATGCTATTTTAATATGAATTTTATATTTTGTCTAGTCCTAAAATAAAAAAAGTTAATTAATTAAACTAAAACTAATAAAATAAAGTCTTTTCACATAGTTAATTTGATAAAGTTTGCAATATGTTAAGTAATATTTTAAAATAGTAGCGAAGCAAAAACTAGCTTATGACTGAACTGTGATGTTATGACTGAACTGTAACTAACGTAATTGATAAGGAGATAATGGATATATCTTAATAAATATATCATATATAATTATGAAAAAAATAATAATTACAATAACAATAATTTTATTTATAGGTGTAAGTGTATATATGCTTTCTAAATACTATATAGATTCATCTAATAAAGAAGCGACTTCCCTAGACTTTATAATGGGTACAGTTGTAACTCAAAATATTTATGGAATAGATGGAGAAGATTCTATTTTAGAAATTAAAAAATGTATTATGGATTTAGAGGAAGATACAATATCGTGGAGAAAGTTAGGTTCTGAAATTTATGGAATAAATAATCATGCCCAAGCTAATGAAGAATATCCTATAGGTGAAAGATTATACACATACTTATATAAGACAAAGGAATTAGCCCAGTATAGTAATGGAGCTCTAGAACCTACAATAAGACCTTTAGTTGAGCTGTGGGGAATAGAAGGAGATTCTCCTAAGGTGCCAAATGATGAAGAACTTAAGGATGTGTTAAAACAGATTAATTATAATAATATAGAATTAAATGATAATAATAGCATAATACTTGTTAAAGGAACGAAAATAGATTTAGGAGCTGTTGGAAAAGGAATAGCATGTGATGAAGTATTAGCTATATTAGAAAACAATAATGATGTAGATGGGGCTGTAATAGCCATAGGTGGTAGTATATTGACTTATGGTAATAAACCAGAAGGAAATCTATGGCAGGTTGCAATAAGGGATCCTAATGGAGATGAGAATAGTATTCTAGGAGTTATTAGTCTTAGTGGTACTAATTTTGTATCTACTTCTGGAGTGTATGAGAAATATTTTACTCAAAATGATATTAGATACCATCATATATTAGATAGCAAGACAGGCTATCCATCAGATACAGGATTACTTTCGGTAACTATTGTATGTGATGATGGATTATATAGTGATGGATTATCTACAGCATGTATAGTTTTAGGGATGGAAAAGAGTAAGGAGTTATTAGAGAAATATAATGCAGAAGCTATATTTGTAACTGAAGACAATGAAGTATATGTAACTAATGGTCTTAAGTCTATATTTACAATTAAGACATCAGGATATGAAGTAAAGGAATAATGTATGAAAAATATATTTAAAAAAGGTGATATATATATTATTGTTATTTTATTAGTTGTAGGATGTATAGGCATTTTTATATTAGAGTTTTTTGTTAAAAAAGATGGATGTAAAGTTGTTGTATATATTGATGGAGAAATATATAAGAAATATGATATATATGATAGTATACAAGACGAAATAATTAGTAATGACAATACAAATGTGCTTGTAATTTCTAATAAAGAAGTCTATATAGAAGCTGCAAATTGTAAGGACAAAATTTGTGTTAATCATAGTTCTATATCAAAAAGTGGTGAGACTATAATATGTTTGCCACATAAGTTAGTTGTAGAGATTCAAGATGAATAAGATATACGTTAAAATTAGGATGTGAATATAGTGAAGAATAAAAAAATAGCCTTATGTGGTATGTTTGTGGGATTGGCACTTATATTAAGTTATCTAGAGGTTCTTATACCAGTCAATGTAGCTGTTCCTGGAATTAAAATAGGATTGGCAAATATTATTACTATTATTGCCTTATATAAAATAGGAATTAAAGAAGGGGTTATAATTGGCATTATAAGAGTTATATTATCAGGGTTTATGTTTTCAGGGTTATCGACTATTATTTATGGTCTTGCAGGAACTATACTTAGCATAACTATAATGGTTATAATTAAGAATATTAAAGCAACAAGTGTTATTAGCGTAAGTGCCATAGGTGCTGTGTGTCATAATCTAGGACAAATAGTGGTAGCATTTATAGTAGTAGATAATATAAATATATTTTATTATATGCCTGTATTAATTATTAGTGGAGTGGTTTCAGGTGTAATAATTGGTATTATTAGTGGAATTTTAATTAAAAATATACAATATATAGATTTTAGTAATTAATGTACATTGTAAAAATTTAAGGTTTATAGTATTATTTATACTATTATTACTTAGCGACTGGCAGAGAATTTAGCGATAGTTAGAGAACTTAGTGAGGTATTATCGAGCTTAGTAAGAATGCATACAGAGTATAAGAATATGGAGTAAGAAGTGAGGTAGAAATATGAGCTTATTTACATTTAGGGGTGGAATACATCCTTATGATGGCAAAGATTTATCTAAAGATAAAGAAGTTAGGGATTATTTACCAGAAAAAGATATGATATATCCTATTAGTCAACATATAGGAGCACCTGCTGTTCCAGTGGTTAAAAAAGGTGATAAGGTATTGGCAGGTCAAGTAATTGCAGAGGCTACAGGATTTGTATCAGCTAATATACACAGTGCAGTATCTGGAACTGTTAAAGTTATAGAGCCTAGAATGACACAGGGTGGAACTAAGGTTAACTCAATAGTAATTGAAAATGATAATGAATATAAAACCATAGATTATTCTACAAATATTGTATCAGAAGATAAAATGGATAGAGAACATATTATAAATGCTATCAAAGAGGCTGGTGTTGTAGGAATGGGTGGAGCAGGATTTCCAACTCATGTAAAATTGTCGCCTAAAAATATAGATGATATAGAATATATAATTATAAATGGAGCAGAATGTGAGCCATATTTAACTTCAGATTATAGACGAATGATTGATAGTGCTGATAAATTAATTGAAGGTCTACAAATAGTGCTGAAATTATTCCCAAAAGCTAAGGGTATATTTGCAATAGAAGATAACAAACCAGATGCAATTAGAAAATTAACTGAGCTTACTAAAAATATAGATGATATAACAGTAACTAAAGTAAAGACAAAATATCCACAAGGAGCAGAACGTCAATTAATATATGCAACTACTAAGAGACGTATTAATTCTAAAATGTTACCGGCTGATGCAGGTTGTATAGTTCATAATATCGATACTATTTATGCAATATGTGAAGCTGTAGTAGAAGGAAAACCTTTAATAGATAGATTAATTACAGTTACAGGAAATGCTATTGAAGATCCTTGCAATATCAGAGTTAAATTAGGTGCAGATATATCTGAATTAATTGAAGTTGCAGGTGGATTTAATGCCCGACAACCAGAGAAGATTATATCTGGAGGACCAATGATGGGTAAAGCTATGTTTACTTTAGATGTTCCTGTTGTAAAAGGCACATCAGCAATACTATGCTTTAAAGAAGATACCGTTTCAAAAATAGAAACATCAAATTGTATTAGATGTGGAAAATGTAGTCAAGTATGTCCTAGTCAGGTATTACCTGTTAAATTAATGGAATTAGCGGAGCATGGTAAGATAGATGAATTTATTGAGTGTGATGGAATGGAATGTTGTGAATGTGGTTGTTGTTCATATGTATGTCCAGCAAAGAAACATTTAACACAAACTATTGCAGGAACACGTAAACAAATATTAGCAAATAAGAAGAAATAGGAGGTGGTAGTGTGGAAAATATGAAAATATCATCATCACCACATATTAGGAGTGATAAGACGACTGGTACAATTATGTTTGATGTAATAGTAGCATTGCTACCAGCAACAGTATTTGGAATATATAATTTTGGATATAAAGCAGCTATAATAATAGCAGTAACAGTTGTGTCTTGTATTTTATTTGAAGGCATATATCAATCAGCAATGAAGAAAAAGGTTACAGTGTTTGATATGAGTGCAGCATTAACTGGATTATTATTAGCATTAAACTTACCGCCAGATATACCTTGGTGGATAGCCATTTTAGGTAGTGGATTTGCTATAATAGTAGTTAAACAATTATTTGGTGGAATAGGTCAGAACTTTATGAATCCAGCACTTGCAGCTAGATGTTTCTTGCTTATTTCATTTGCAGGAAGAATGACTACATTTTCTTATGATGCTATTACAACAGCTACACCACTTGCAATATTAAAATCAGGTGGAGAAGTAGATATATTAAGAATGTTTATTGGAAGTACTGCTGGTACTATTGGAGAAACATCAGCAATAGCTCTTATATTAGGTGGTTTATATTTAATAGTTAAGAAAATTATATCTATTAGAATACCTGCAACATATATAGGTACATTTTCTGTATGCCTTCTTATATATGCATTAGCAAATGGACAAGGTATGGATGGTATGTTCTTGTTGGCCCATTTATTTGGTGGTGGATTAATGCTAGGTGCATTTTTTATGGCAACAGATTATGTTACAAGTCCAATTACACCAAATGGCAAAATTATATTTGGAGTGTTACTAGGAATATTTACATTTATATTTAGAATATTTGGAGGTTCAGCAGAAGGAGTTTCATATGCAATTATAATATGTAATCTGCTAGTACCATTAATTGAGAGATATACAGCTCCAAAAACTTTTGGAAAGGGGGCTGAAATAAGTGAATAAAAGTATTATTAAAGATACATTAGCATTATTTATAATTACTTTAATTTCTGGAATATTATTAGGATTATTATATGAGGTTACCAAAGAACCAAT